>PMHC01000128.1:141-10962 GCA_003156495.1 Acidobacteriaceae bacterium | reverse complement strand
GCGCCCATGTAGCAACTGCCCGCGGGCTCGTTGACCCCAATATTCACCCCATTGGGATCCGAACTATTATTGGAGAAGCACATCGCACTATTGTCGCTGCCCAACTCCTGAGCAGCGCTGTGCGCGCTCATCTGGTTCATATAGACCGAGATGGTGTTGACGGTGGTTGGATTGATCGTCCAGGTGTGCTGCAGCAGGTTGTTGAAGTAATACATCTGCTGCCAGAAGCTGGCCGTCCATGAGCTGTGGTTGTAGGCGCTCTCCATGTTACCCGCAACGTCAGACGACGGAGACCCGAAGGAATTGGTATAGGAGCGCAGGGTGAGAACCTGGGAGGGCGAAATGTTGTAGTCCACCTTGATTGTGCCCTCGTCGTAGTTATCGTGGACGGTGGGATAGGTGTACATCATATCGCCGTTGGCCCGCTGCAACCCGGGCTTCAGCGTGGCGTTGTTGGAGACCGTCGTGGTGCCTCTGATCATGCCATATTTGGCAAAATAAACCGCGGCTGGCGATAACTGCACTGGAACCGTGGCGCTGCAGGATGCGGAAGGAGAATATTCACACGCGGCAGTTGTAAGGCTGGTGTCGAGCTGGTCATGATTGCCGGTCGCAGGGTTCAACTTGAAGGGCCCTTTCAAGTCAACGCCCAGGCCGCTGAAGTCGCCATTGAGCATGGCGGCGGTCGGCGTGGAGGTCAGCGTGTCGGTCGAGTTCGAGATGATTTTGGTGCCCTGGTAGTTGGCGAAGACGAAGAGCTTATTCTTGATGATCGGTCCGCCGGCGTACAAGCCGTACTGATTGCGCCGTAGCGTATCGGCCTCGCCGCTGAACCAGTTGGTGGCGTTCATGGCATTGTTGCGGACGTACCAGAAGGCGCCGCCGTGGAACTGGTTGGTGCCGCTCTTGGTGGCGATGGAGACCACCGCGCTGGGTGCGAAGCCATATTGCGCGCCAAAGTTGCTGGTGAGAACCTTGAACTCCTGCGTGGCGTCGGCGTTCGGGAACGGGTTCGTCAGCAGGTCGTAGTTATCCATGTTGGTGACGCCATCGAGCATGTAGAAGGTGCTGCCGTTGCGGCCGCTGCCGATGCCCGCGCCGGTCTCGGTCGGGAAAGAGAATCCGGTCTGGATGCTTTCACCGCCATGTTTCTGAATGTCTACCGAGCCGGGCACCAGGAAGACGAGGGACGAAGGATCGTGCCCGTCGAGCGGCAGAGCGGAGATGGAGGTTTCATTGATCGTCGATCCCAGTTCGGCCGATGTCGTGTTGATCAACTCGGCATCGGCGGTTACCGAAATTGTCTCCGCCCTGCCTGAAGCAACCTTGAGTCGCACATCCTGCGTGGCAGCCAGGCCCACGGTCAGCGTGATGCCATTTTGCAGATAGCGATTGAAGCCGACAGCCTCAATGGTCAGAGTGTAATTGCCGATCGGCAACGGCCGGATCAGATAGATTCCAATGCCGCTGGTTTTAGCCGACTGCGTCAGATTTGTGTCGATGTTGGTGACGGTGACCGTTGCTCCGGTCACCGCCGCTCCAGATGGATCGGTGACTTGGCCGGTCAAGCTGGCGCTGGTGCCTTGTCCATAAACAAGAGAGCAGCCGCCGGCCAGAACCAGCAGGATCGACAGAACGAAACGCATCTGTCCGTTGAAGCAGGTTTTCATCACAGCGATCCTTTTTTGCAATGTATTCGTTTTCACGTTCATGCCTCCTGAAAAACAGAAGTTCTACACGCCGAGGAGACTAGGCCGTCGAAACAGCAGAGCGCATCCGACGAAAGTCGGATTGACCATTTTATTTACACGCGCTTTGCTGCCGCAATGGCAAAGCCGAAAAGTCGCCTCTCGGACTTTCGTCGGATGCCAGCCGCGTTACGGGGCCGTAATATGGGCCAGTATGAAAATCATGCCGTGGAGCGCGCCTTGACTTTGCTCCCGGTTTTCAAAATAGATTCAACGGTTTAGAGCGGTCCTCCGGTTCGTATGAGGCGCGTTGGATGTTACGGCGTGCGATGCGCGCCAGCGAAGAAGACCTTTCGGACTCGGGAGCTTTCTCGACCGCAACGGAAGAACCACCGCTCAAACAAGGAGCTGCGTCATGTTGAATTGCCTATCGCCCCAGTTGCGTTCCCGTTCTAGCCGGCACTTCACTGGCCGTGTTCTCCGCCTGCTTGCCTGCCTGCTGCCGCTCTTTTTTACGGCCTCCGTGCGCGCCACGCAACCCACCGAGCCCACCGATATTCAGCCCATCGACGGCGAAATTTATTATTTCGTCAATCAGCTTTCCGGGCTGCAAATGGATCTGAACAACAGCTCGACGACCGTAGGCGATTCAATCCTGATTGAGAGTCGCAGCTTTACCAGCTTGACTCAGCGTTGGGCTCTCACCAAGGCCAGCAGCGGGAATTGGGCCATCAGCAATCTGTCAAATGGATTGTGCCTTGACAGCAACAGCGGCCAGAGCGCTGCCGTGCAGAATACCTGCGCGCCATCTACTACCACGCAGCAGTGGACGCTAACCGCGGCCAGCAACGGCTACAGCAAACTCACGAATGTGGGAACCGGACTGTTGCTCGATGTGTCGGGCAGTTCGTCTTCTGTCGGCGCGACGTTGAGTTTGACCTCGGCCTCCGGCAGCGCGACGCAGAGCCAGCAATGGTTGCTCCGGCCGGTTTTTTTTCGCGGGGTAGATAATGCCTTGCTCGAAAAGCAGGAGGCGGTTCGGGCGCTGCACGGCCTGCCCTGGTGGCTCGACGCCGGCCAGTCGCAAGACATTCTGCAGATCTTAAAAAATCATGGCGTCAATATGATTCGTATCCGCCCGACGCCACTTTCGATTTACGAGACCTACACGGCAAACTCTTCGACCACGCTGCCAGCCGCCGCCATTCCCGCCACCTGCACGGGCAACGGTTGCTATGCCGAAACCGAAGCTGCGGATCTGGATCTGGCTAAACGCGCCAAGCAACTGGGCATGGCCGTTGAGCTTACTTTGTTTTTCGACGGTGGCTCGTCGAAGGCCCTGCCGGGTGCGTGGTCCAGCTATACCACCTCCACGCAACTCGGACAGAGCGTTTACAACTACGTCAAATCCGAAATCGAAAGCTATCGTTCGGCCGGCGTCATGCCCGATCTGGTCGCGATCGGCAACGAGGTCGATACCGGCTTATTCAGCACGCTGGCTTCGCCGACCGGTAGCGACTTTACTGATTTTGCGACCGTGCAAAAGCAGGGCATGCAGGCCGTGCTCGATGCCGCCGCCGATACCAGCATCGGCTCGGCCATTCCCGCGCCGCTGCGTTGCATCCACATCACGCCGGCCTGGGATCTGACGAATTTCTTCGGCTACGCGAATACGAATGCGATTCCCTTCGATGCCATTTGCCAAAGTTACTATCCGTTCTTCCACGGTCCGCTGACCACCTCGCAAACTAATACCAACAGCCAGCCCGTCGAGCAAACGGTGCTGACCAAGGCCGCCAACGCTCTGGGCAAGCCGATCTTTTTGATCGAGGTTGGTGAACACTACGAGAGCGGCTATGACTCGACCGATTCCTGGTATGGGGCAACTCTCGCCGGCCAAAGGCAGTTTTTGATCGACGTCAATACGGTTCTGAAGGGATTGCCCGACAACCTCGGCATGGGCTTTGAGTATTGGGACGCAACGGGCGTGAATACCGCCAGCACCAGCGCCGATGGCGCCACCGACGCTACCTACGCATGGAATGGACTGACGCTATTCGATAATGCCGATACCTCCGGCAGTTCTTTGTCTACGGCGACAAATTATTCGGCCACGCTGAGCAGCCTGGATGCGCTGGGCGGTAAAATGGATTCCACGCTGGCCTATAAATTGGTGAACGCTTCGACGGGCGACGTGCTTGAAGTCAGCACTGCCAGCGGTTCTTCCAGCGCAACGCTCGATGCGAAGTCGACCACCGGCGCGCTGAACGCGCATCAGCAATGGACCATTACCAGCGACGGCGACGGCTATCTGCAGATCGCCAGTAGCGGCGCGGATAGCACGACGCTGGCCCTCGACAACTCCAGCTCGAGCACGGCCAACAGTGCGGTGACGGTGGCCACGGCCAGTTCCAGCAGCTCGTCGCAAAAGTGGAATCTGGTTACCGAAGGCAACGGGTATTACGCTATCGTCAACAAGGCCAGCGGACTGGTTTTGGCCGAGAGCTCATCCAGTAATATCGAACAGCAATCGCCCTCTAGCACCAGCACCGACTGGATTACGCCGGCCGATACGACGCAGAAGTGGCAGGTCATTCCGGTGCACATCACGGCAGCGTCGGCGGCCACGCAATTGGCCTTCGCATCGGGCACGCCTACGACAGTCGCCTACGATAGCGCGGTGGGAAAAATTTATGTCGATCTCGCCGACAGCAGCGGTTTTCTCTCAACTTCTTCTTCGGCATCGGTGACGCTTACCATCGCCGGAGCAGACAGTTCCACCAGCAGCTACTCGCAAACCTACACGGCTACCAGCAGCGCCGGCGTGGCGAGCTTCGACTTGAGCTCACTGGTTCTGACGACTCCCGGAGCGTATACGTTGACGGCGAGCAGCACGGGATTGACCAACGTCACCAGCAATCTTACCTATTCCAAGCCAGCTCTTACGGTCGCGGCGCAAAATGCCGAACGCGCATACGGCGACGCCAATCCGAGCTTTACTTATACGGTGACGGGTTATATCGGCAGCGATACGGCCTCCACCGCTTATACGGGAACGCCCGTACTATCGACCACGGCGGCGACGACTTCCGATTCCGGCACCTATTCAATCGCGATCAGTTGCTCGACGATGAGTTCTTCTTCCTATACCTTCAATTGCGCGGCGGGAACGCTCACTGTCGATCAGGCGGGAACGGCGACGCAACTGAAATCCTCGTCGAGCACGGCTTACGCCGGAGCCTCCGTCACGCTGACGGCTACTGTCACCAGCGCTTCGGCCACTGCTCCATCCGGCGGAACGGTCGATTTTTACAATGGGAGCACGTTGCTCGGCAACGCTACCCTCGCGAGCGCGAACTGCAGCGACGATTATTGCACGGCGACTTACTCCGGCAGCCTAAGCGACGGCGCGAACTCTTTGACGGCCACCTTTGTCGCAAACGCGGACTTTACAACTTCTACTTCTACCGCAACCACCGTCACGGTGGCCGATTACAGCGTAACCAGCAACCAGAGCACGCTCACGATTGCCAAGGGCGGCAGCGGCAGCGCGACGATGACTCTAACCCCGACTGGCAATTACAGCGGAACCGTGACGCTGAGCTGCCAATCCACGCTTTCGAACGTGAGTTGCAGCTTTAATCCGTCGAGCTTGACCTTTAGTTCGTCGAGTACGGCGGCGCAAACCGCCACCGCAACCATCACCGCGTCATCGAGCAGCGCGGCGGTCAGCAACCCTAACTTGCGCGTCGGTAGATTGTTCGCGGGAGTGATTGGATTGCCGGGCATGTTTTTGCTGTGGCTAGGAGGCCGGCGCAGCCGTAAATCGGCCGCATGGCGGCGGATCAATTGGCTGATCGTTTTGGCCATCATTGGCGCGGGAATTTCAGCTTGTGGCGGCGGAGGAGCGAATACATCCAGCACGAGTGGCGGCGGCAGCCAGACAACCACCGGAACCGTAACTCTGACGGCGACCAGCTCGACGGGCAGCATTGTGCAGACGGTGAAGATCACGCTCACTGAAGATTAGTTGTTCGTGAATAGTTGTTAGTGGCGGGGCGGGAGCGGCGATTGATCGCAGCTCCCGTGCCTTTTGGTTCATTTCAGCGCTGGCAGTTGAAAGTTCGTGATGGTAGCCGTGGTTTGCATGCGCCGCACCGGTTTGTATTGGGTAAAGGTGACGGCGTCGCCGCTGCACAGGTGCGTTTCGCGTGCGCCCTTATGGTTGTCGTTCAGCCCATTAATGCCAACGATCCAGGAGGTCACCGGACCCATGCCGAATTCCGCCGGTTCGCTATTGAGCAATCCCGACCAGCGCGCGTCTCCCATCCAGATGCCTAACTCAGTTTGCGTAGCGGAGCAGGGCGTATCTGCCAATTCGGCAATGGCACTTGTGATTTGCGGTTGACGAAAGGCAGAGTGGCAGCGCAATTGGGCGAAGTGCGTGCTTCCCGGATCAAGATCACAGATGCCGTAATCGGGAACCACAACCTCCTGTCCCTGTGCGGGAATGGAAACGCTGGTCACCTTGGTCGCCTGCAATTGCGTAAGTGGCAAGGTTAAACGCAATGTGACCGGCTTGGCTTGGAGCCTGGTGTAGACCGCAGTTGGCAAATCGAACGAGACATAGGCTCTTGTCAAAGGCACAGAATACGTTGAAGCCGAGGGAAAAGCGCCCAAGCCGAACGTCACCATTCCACTCCAGCGGAAGCCGTCAGCCGCCTCGATGCTGATCGGCACGTGATCCACCATGACCGCCGTACCGTCGGCAATGCCCGATACCTGGAGGTAAAGAAAAACGTCGGTCATGTTGCCGTTAATTGGCCATCGGTTAGAAAATAAATGCGCGCTGGGATTGGCCGAAAGCTGGATGGGTGCGCTTTCTCCAGCAGAGATGGGCGGATAATCGCGGTTGAATCGAGCCTGATCGGAGAGCGCGGAGTTGGATGTCAGCAAGATGATGCAGACCAGCAGCGCGGGAATCCCCAGCAGAATTGATCGTGAAATCCAGGCCCTGCGCATGGCGTACTGCAGCACAATCGCCACGCCGCAAAAGCAGATGAGCAGCAGCGCGAGCGAAAGCTGACTGCTGGAACGCAGAATGTGCGCCGGAGAAAGGTCCTGGCCGATCGTAAGAAGAAAATCTGGCAGAGATTGATAGCTATAGTTCTTTCCCGAAGCGGAAGCGGAAAAGGCATAGGCGACCGCGCCGATTACGATGGCGAGCAGTGTAATCGTCATGCGGAGAAAATTGGAAGTGACGGCGGCAATCGCCACCAGCGGCAGAACCACGATGCCCGTGATGAGCAGCAGATTGAAGAGCATTCCAGGAATGGAAGAGAGCGGATTCAAGCCAGAGTAAATCAGCATCATGGCTTGCGCTGCAATCAGCGGAAGATAAAGAAAGACGAGAAGAAAAAGCAGCTTTGCGATGAGCAACTTCTTCCAGTCATAAGGGCGCGTGAGCCAGTATTGGCGGTCGCCGACCAGCGCTTCGGCTTGAATGACGCGGCCGATGAGCAGAAACCAGCCGACCGGAACCAGCACACAGAGAATGCTGGAGAAGAGTTGGAATTTGAGCAGGAGCTTTTGGCCCGTATCGACCTGCCAGCCCGAATAATGCACCGCCCATTGCTGGGGATAGACGTGGACCAAGGCCGCAAGGATGACCAGCGAGAAGAGAATTTCTGGCCAGAAGCGGCGAATGTCTTTAGCGAAAATATGCAGGACTTGTTTCATGCGTGCACCTCCTGGGCGGCAGCGTTCTTCGCATGGGCAGCGGAATCGCGGGTGGATTTGGCAATGGCCAGATAGATGGAGCGCAGCGGCATCGGATCGAAAGAGATGTCGCGCGCGGAAGGAAATTTCTCGGCCAGCTCGCGGGGCGAGTTTTCGTCCGTGTAGGCGCTATGGACAAAGCGGAAGACGCAATCGGCGGTTTGGGGCAGCAGCCAGGTTGCGGGCAGATCGGCCGGCAGCGGCGACGGCGCGGCGAGGGTGACTGTCACGTCGCGGAAACGGTCGCCGAGCGTCGACATTTCTTCGGAAAAGAGCAGACGGCCCTGGGAGATGAAGCCGACGTGGCTGGCGAAGTTTTCAATCTCGGCCAGATCGTGCGAAGAGAGAAAAATCGTGGTCTCGGGGGCGCGCTCGATCAGCCCCTCGGCCAGTTCATCGCGCACCAGCGGATCGAGGCCGCTGAAGGGTTCGTCGAGAACGATGAGCGCGGGCCGGTAAGCCAGCGAACTGACGAAGGCAGCTTTCATCCTCATGCCGCGCGACAGATGACTGAGCTTGCGCTTGAGCGGCAAGTCGAACTGGCGTACGAGCTGGCCTTCGAGCGCACGGTCCCATTGCGGATAAAAAGGACGGAAGTAATCGAGCATTTCGCCGACGGTCATGCCTTCGGGGAGCTCCTGATTTTCAGAAACGTAGCCGATGCGGCAAAAGTCTTTGCCCGAAAGCCGATGGGAGTCCGAGCCTAGCACTTCGGCGCGGCCCGATGTGGGATGGAGGATGTTCATCAACAGCTTGATGATGGTGGTTTTGCCCGCGCCGTTGGGGCCGACCAGCGCATAAATGGCGCCTTCGGGCACGGCGAGGTCAAGATCGTCGACGGCGACGGTACGGTGAAATTTTTTGGAGAGATTTTCCGTGCGAATAGGGGTTTTCATTACTTGTTGCTTCCTCCATCTTCTGGCTTGGCGGCGGGTTTGCGGGCGCGGGCTGAATCGCCGCCGCTGAGGCTTTGCCAATGCGCGGAGATCGAAGCAAGCATCTCCGCAAGTTCGATTCCCAGCCGTTTAGCTTCAACCACCAGTTGCTCGATCTCCTGGCCCAGCAGTTGGGTGCGCTCTTTCTGGCTTGAATCGGGAAGAGCGGCCACCACGGTGCCGATGCCGGGACGGGTTTCGAGCAGCCCTTCGCCGACCAGATGGGCAACGATTTTGTGGGCCGTGTTGGGGTTGATCTTGAGGTCTTTGCTCAAGGTGCGAACGGAGGGAAAGGGGTCGCCCGGGCGCAGTTGACCGGAGACCATGGCCTTTTTAGCAGCGTAGACGACCTGCTCGAAGAGCGGGACGCCGGCGCGAAATGCGACTCTGAACGGAACCATGCGTGTACTATAACACGCAGTACACTTAATGCAAGCGAAAAATAAATCAATGGGCGATTTTTAGTTTTGAGGGAAATTTGGCGCGGGGCTGAGGCGGAGACAAGCGCCGGCCGACATTGCCTCCCAAACAGGTTCTATTGCCTTACGCCTTTTTCGGCGGCAGACAAAGCGCTCCGCGCGGTCCCAAAGCCCGATCGAAGGTCACCAGTACACCGCCAGCGGCTTGTGCAAAAGCCAAAAGCCAGGCATCGGCCCAAACTTTTGGTGAAGCGCTCCGCCCCACGGCACTTTTGCGAAACGGTAACTCCACATCGGCAGGCTCGGTGACGAATGTCACCCGATCGTCCTCGAAAAAGCGATCGTAGACCCGCCAAGCTTCAGTCATGCTCAGCGGCTTGCCGTCCATCACCGCGGCTGTTGTCGTCAGGCGTAGAAAGCCGAGCTGCGTCAGGCGGCAAAAAGCAATCGTTCCCTGTTCCTGCTGCCACCAGCGCCGCGCCGGAGCGGCATGCACATGCTCCGTTGTGGCCAAAGCCAGCCAGACGTTCAGGTCAGGGAAGCTCAATGAGGTCATAGATCTCTTCATTGGTGATGTGAATGTGGCGGCCAGCCGGAGGGATCAGCGGCGTATCAAGGCTTAACCGCCGGCTCGCGCGCTTAGGGGTTGCACCCTCGACAGCGCACTCGATGCCAGCCAGAATCAGCTTGCGCGCCGAACAGCCGCGTCGCGCGGCCGCTTCGTGCAACCGGCGATGCAGATCGCGCGGAAGATCGATAGAGGTACGGATAGCGGCGGGCTTCATATGCTTATCATGCCCTGGCGACTTAAATAAGTCAAACTGACAATGCCTTGTCGTTACTAAAACGAATGACCGAATTTTTTATTGCGCTTTAGCGTGAGCTACCTCGTACTCGACTTGATTGGCAATGCTGGACAGCAAATCGCAATCTTTTTCCGGCAGCCGCGCCGAGAGCTGGATCAAATCTGTATCTTCTCCATAAAGAATTGCAACGCCTCCAATTGAACTTGCATTCTTTTGTAGGCGTGAACGTGTTCCTAACCCTTCAGTATTCGCGGGCGTTTCGAATTCCACAACACTATTGCCGTGATAGACGAGTTTGTCTTTCGCATAGGGACCGAAGGGAAACTCGCTCGCCGGTTCGATCCCCTCTGCAATTACCCTTTCGACAAACGCCTTGTATGCAGGAAAAACATGCGCAGCAATCTCAGCGACTTCAAACCTTCCCGAAGTGCCACCGTAGGCAACAGAGAGCTGAATTGCCGCTCCAGAAAATCCCTTCCAACCGTCAGAGAACAACAAATTCGCGACAATCGGATCGGGACTAATGAACAAACTCATGCCGCTCGAACCGTAAGTTGAAAAACAATGCCAGCCCCGCGGCGCAAGTACGCCAAAGCCGTCTTCCGCCTTGTAAAAAGCGAGCCGCCCGGCATCTTGCGCACGAATCGCCACCGTTCTGCCGCGCCCCGCAGGGGCCGTCTGTGGTCCCAGTTGCCCGTCGGACATACAACCAACGAATGGCACCACGGCGGTCGCGGATTTCGCTTGCGCCAGGAGCAACTGCGGCACACTGAATTCCGTTCCAAGCACAAAGCTAGCCAGCAAAAAACAATTCAATTTCATAGCAGCCATGATAGCAATCGGTGAAGTAGAATTTTCGCTTGCTTATTTTTTCAGCCAGAGATCCGCGGAGACGAAGGCGAAAAAGACCATCGAGATGACGCCGTTCATGGTGAAGAAGGCGGCGTTGAGGCGGCGCAGATCGCGCGGGGAAACCAGGGCGTGCTCGTAGGCGAGCAACAGGCCGACCAGCGCGATGCCCAGCCAGCCAACCAGCCCGAAGCCAAAGAGCCATCCGCACCAAACAAGCAGCGCGAGCGCGGCCAGATGCAGCAGGCGCGCAATGGCGAAGGCCGCCACAGGGCCCCAGGATTGCGGCAGCGAGTACAGGCCGGCGGAGCGGTCGTGCTCCATATCCTGGCAGGCGTAGAGCACG
>PMHC01000128.1:0-129 GCA_003156495.1 Acidobacteriaceae bacterium | reverse complement strand
TCGAGCGAGCCGCGTACGGCGATCCAGGCGGCAGCCGGCGCCAAGCCCAGCGCCAGACCCAGGCCAAAGTGCGACCACTTTGTAAAGCGCTTCAAATAGCTATAGCCCAGCAGCACGGCGAGGGCCACG
>PMHC01000303.1:4159-5388 GCA_003156495.1 Acidobacteriaceae bacterium | reverse complement strand
GCGAGGGCTTTAGCCCCTGAGGTATGCCTTTCTGGAAATTCGCCCGCTGTTCCCTCTTTTTCCGCAGCCTCTTTAGCCCCTGAGGGACGATTTTCTCCTCTATACCATCAGGCGATTTGCTCTAAGCATCGAGCTGAAAGCTGAAGGCTAAAGGCTAAAAGCTGAATTTTCAGACCGGGGAGCCACACCGCGAAGGATCGAAATAACTCGGTCACGATACTGGCCGAACCAATGCGGCCGAAAGCGATCTCGGCGCGTCTCTTACTCCATCTCCTTTATTTCATTTACACTAATATTTGTGGAATCGAAGCAGACTAAGGCAGGAATACATTCCCCTGGTCCGGCCCTGCGCTTCGTAGTAGCCGCTTTAATTGTGCGCGACGGACAGGTATTGATCGGTCAGCGGCGCGTCGATCAGCCGATGCCCTCCTTGTGGGAATTTCCGGGCGGCAAGATCGAACCCGGCGAAACACCCGAGCAGGCGCTGGTCCGCGAGCTCACCGAAGAGATCGGCATTTACGCCGAAATCGGTCCGGCGGTCACTCATATCCGGCACAACTATCGCAGCGGCAGCGCCGTCGATCTGCAATTTTTCGCCGTGCATCAATTCTCCGGCGAAATCGAAAACCATATCTATCAACAGGTCCGCTGGGTCAAGCTTGACATGCTGCCCGGCTACGACTTTCTCGCCGCCGACCGGCAACTGATCCGCGACCTGGCCGCCGGCAAGCTGCTGTAAAAACAGCCTTCAGCCTTTAGCTCTCAGCTATTAGCTCGTTGCCGCCAGCTTTCGCGCGATGCGCGATCGCTTAGGTCAACTTAGTGGCCGCGGTCGCCGATTCGTTTGGCGATGGGCATGGCCAAGATCGATACGGCATTCGCGCATCGCTGGTATCTAAGCAACAAGCTGAAAGCTGAGAGCTGAAAGCTAACAGCTGTTCTTAGTGTCCCGGCAGCATCCCCCACAGCATCGCTCCGGTCATGCCGATGACGATGATGCTGGTTGTCCAGGCAATCACGTTCCACAGCCGCGAGTTTTTGTATTTGCCCATCAGGTCGGTGCGGTTAATCAGCAGCAGCATCAGGATGATGACCAGCGGCAGCAGCACGCCGTTCAAAACTTGCGAAAGAATCGCCACGCTGATCAGTTGCGAGTCGGGCAGCAGCAGAACGGCCAGCGCGCCGCCGACGATCAGCAGCGTATAAAGCCAGTAAAAGAACGGCGCTTC
>PMHC01000303.1:0-4135 GCA_003156495.1 Acidobacteriaceae bacterium | reverse complement strand
TCGCCGGCCAGCGGGCGCATGGCCTCGGCCGCGTCGGCGGCTACTTGAATGGCGCCCATGCCGTGCACGTAGAGCGTCGCGGCGCAGGCCACCACGATGAACCATGCAATCAGGTCGGTAAAAAAGCTGCCCACAATCACGTCCAGCCGCGAGGCGGCGTAATCTTTTACGCGAATGCCTTTTTCCACGATCGACGATTGCAGATAGAACTGCATCCACGGGGCGATCGTGGTGCCCACAATGCCGACGGCCATGTACATATAGGATTTGTCGCGCCAGACCGAGCGCGGCGGCATTTTAACGGTGGCCCAGAAGGCGTCGTGCCAACTGGGCTGCGAGAGCACGCCGGCGAAAATGTAGGCCACGTAGACCAGCGAGGCCATCAAAAAAATTTTTTCCGTGCTCTTGTAGTCGCCGCGGAAAACCAGAAACCACACCAGCGCGGCGCAGATGGGCACGGAGGCGAACTTGGAGACATGAAACAGGTGCAGCGAGCCGGCGATGCCGATGAACTCCGTAACCACGTTGGAAAAGTTGACCACCAGCAGCAGCACCATCAGCAAAAAAGTGATGCGCAGGCCGAACTCCTCGCGGATCAGGTCGCTGAGGCCCTTGCCCGTCACCACGCCCATGCGCGAACACATCTCCTGCACCACGATCAGCGCGATCGTAATGGGGATCATCGTCCACAGCAGGGTGTAGCCGTATTGCGCGCCGGCTTGCGAGTAGGTAAGGATGCCGCCCGAGTCGTTATCCACGTTGGCGGTAATGAATCCGGGGCCCAATACGGCCAGAAACAAAAGAATCCGGATTCGCCAGCGTTTCCACATACTTCGACGGGTTCCTATGGAGGGTTCATTGAGTTTAGTCGACCGGAAAAGTTTTCCTCCATGACCATATCAGGCCAGCCCCGAAGAGGCGAAGCCCAGGCGGCGGATCATTGCGCCCTCCTCCCATGCAAAAAGGCGGACTTCCTTTTCAGGAGAGTCCGCCTTTGGTTCGCTTGAAAAAAATCCGTTGTTGTTGCGTTTCCGTCTAGGCCAAAGCCGCCATCGCGGGTTGGGCTTTATCCGCGGAGCTCAGGCTCAGCAGATTTTCCACTACGTCGGCCGCGCTGTAGCTGTTTTGTCCCGGCGCAAAAAATTGCGCAATCGCATTCAAGTCGTCGCCCACGGTCACCAGCGCCGGCTCCACAAAGCCATCCGGACGCTTCTGTTCAAGCCCGATATTGGCCATCAGCGTATTGCACAGGCATTTGCGTCCCACCGTCTCTTCGATCTTGCCGCCCTTGGCCAGGTAATTGGCTACCGGCTCGGCCGAGCAGCGATAGCCGATCTCGCCATCGCCCGCCGCGTACGGCTCGCGCAGATAACCCAAATCGCAGACCCGCTTCCGCGCCTCGTAGATTTTGAACGCCGAAGAAGTTCCCTCGAGCTGAGCCACCTTGAAAGGGTATCCGGTCGGAGAGGCCAGCGGATCGGTAAACACTTGGCCCGTGCCCGCTCTTGCCTGCTCGATCAGCCGTTCTTTCAGGTCGGCCCGCAGGCCAGACTCCCGGCTGAACGCAAACGCGGTTCCCACCTGCACGCCCGCCGCGCCCTGGTCGAGGGCCTCGCGCACCTTTTCCGCATTACCGTATCCGCCGGCCAGCCAGAAGGGTACGCCCAGCGCTCGCAGATCCGCGATGTTCGTCCGGTCGCGCTCGCCGTACACCGGCTCTCCGGCAGCACTGAGTTGCAGCTTGCCGCGCGGCGGCGCGTTGTGCCCACCCGCAATGGGGCTTTCGTTCACAAAGCCGTCCACCCTGCCGTTGGCTCGCCGTAGCATGGTCGCGGCCAGCGTGTTAGAAGAAACAATCGCCAGAAATTTTGGCCGCTCCAGCACCGGCAGCGGACCTTCGGCGTACTCGGCCGGATCGAACTGCATCAGCGTATCCATATTCGCCGACTGCCCTTGCCCCACCCCGGCCACCGCCAGCCGGTATTCGGCCGTCTGGTTCATCGCCAGCGCATCCAGCACGCCGGGAATGTGCAAAGGGATTCCCGCGCCCATCAGCACGTACCCCACACCGGCCAGCATCGCGCCGTAAATCGAGGCCAGATGCGGCAGTTGCACCTTTTCCAAAAAATTAATTCCTACCGAATTTCTGTGGCCCTGCCGCGCCAAAAAAACCTCGACGAAGTTGCTGACCATGCACAACTCCACCAGCTTGCGCGGATCGCGCTTCTGGTGCATGGGGAGCACTTTATACGGCGCGCCAGCCGCTTTGCCGTCGTGCACAAAGTACTCCTGCCAGATGCGTTTGGCCATATCGGGAAAGGGAAAGGCCTCCAGGCCGCGACGCATGTGCCCGCCCAGGTCGCCGTCGGCGAGCCTGCGCACGAAGACCGAATCAAGCGCCGTACCGGAGACTACGCCCAACTGGCCTAGTTTTGAGACGGCTTGCGCAAGGCGCCAATTTGATACCCCGACGCCCATTCCGCCCTGAATAATTTTTGGAAGCGCTACCATCCATTAATTGTTTCACAAATCTTCTGTCCAATGCGGACCATCTTTTTCCCATTTTCCCCAAAAAAGAGAAATTGGGCATCAGAACCTCGGAATCGACGAACGGCAAGCCGCGGCCCCCTGGGGAAGAAGGTGAAATTTACAACTTTTCGCGCAAAATGCTGATGACCTGCTCGGCCTGGACCACGCCCACCATCTGGCCTTTTGAGCCAACGACGGCCAGCGCATGCAGGTTGTATTTGTCGAAAATCTCGGCCAGATCGTTCTGGTGCATGGCCGCCGGGCAGGAGTGCACGCGGGGCTCGGCCAGCACATTCAGCCGCGTCTCGGGCAGCGCCATCACCAACTGCGCCAACGAAATAGCGCCGCGCAGCGCGCCCCTGTCGTCGAGCAGAAAGATCTCGGTAACGGTCTCTGGATCGCCGTCGAAGCTGCGCAGCTCCTGCACCGCATCGGCCACCGTGGCATCCTCGCGCAGCGCGACAAAGTCTGTGGTCATGCAGCCGGCCGCCGAGTCCTCGTCAAACTCCAGCAGGCCGGATACCTCCTGCCGCTCCTCCGGCTCCATCTCTTCAAGAATGGCGTCGGACTGGTCCTCGGGCAGTTCGCCGAGCAGGTCGGCCGCCGCGCCGGGGTCCATCTCCTCGACAATGTCGGCAATGCGCTCCTCGTCGAGCTTTTCCAGCAGCGCTTTTTGCAGCTTCGGCTCGACCTCTTCCAGCGCCTCGGCCGCAACCTCTTCGTCAAGCGAGGTAAAGACAGCTTCGCGCTCGGCCGGCGCCAGATCTTCCAGAATGTCGGCCAAGTCGGAGGGGTGAATCTCGGCCAGCCGCTCATGCTCGATGCGCAGTTTGACGCGCCGCGCCGGGTCCGGCTCGATTACATCGACAAACTGCCAGGGAATGGCGCTGGCGGCGAACTTGCGAGAAATCGACTCCAGCCGCGCGCGCGGCAAAACCCCTTTAAAGACGCGGCGAAAAGCTCCGCGCAGCCCCACTTCCACCTCGGCCACGCGCAGCAGGTNNGCGCCCCGGCCCATCCACTCCAAATCCACGTCGTTGACGCGGACCACCTTGCGGCCGTTGATGTCGATGATCTGCCGGTCGACCACATCCTGCTGCAGAAAAAGATATTTTCCTTCATCCTTGAGCGGCGTCAGCGCCTCAATCGAGCGCAGCTCCAGCGCGCCGGCCGGGGTCTCCATCACCGCCGGCGAAGGCACCAGGCAAAGTCCCTTGCGCGTCTTCAGCACCAGGCCGGCGACCTTGCCGCCCTCCGGTCCGGTAGTTACGGCAATGTCTTTGAGACGTCCGCGCAACTGCCCCTGCGCATCGGTCACCGGCGTACCCAGCAGAGCGGTCAGACTAACGCGAATGGCAATGCGCGGCACCATGGGTCGAGTGTAGCCCATCTGCGCGCGTTTACGCCCCGACGAAATTTTTGTTCGCGCCTGCTTTTCGCGCGCGATCTTCATTTGCAAAAATCAAAAAATTATGGGCGGCTGCGATGGCTCCGGTCTTTAAATTCGCCTGTTGGACGATAATAGAGATTCGGGCCTATAGGGTCGCGGAAAAACTCGTAGAACGTGTTTCAAAAAGCCGTTTTGTGTCAGGGCACGACTTGATTC
>PMHC01000089.1 GCA_003156495.1 Acidobacteriaceae bacterium | reverse complement strand
ACTCGCCAAGGGTTCCCGCTCCATTGATTTCCGCTGCTTTTTCTTGATGCGAAAAACAATCAACTATATTCCAAATTCCAAACAATCATATATTGACGACCGGAGAAGGCTTTCCGACTTAGTAGAAGAGGTATTTGCGCCAGTGATCGTCGCCGCGGCCCATCATGCGCAAAATCTGGCGGCTGGTGTGCAGCGAGAAGGGACGCGGCTCGCGCAACAAAACCATGTCGTCAATTTCACTCAGCAGACGATTGCCTTTGCGATGGTTGCAGTCATGGCAGCAGGCGACGAGATTTTCCCAGGTGGAAGCGCCGCCACGCGAGCGGGGTATGACGTGGTCGAGGGTGAGATCGCTGGGCGGCAGGGCTTCGCCGCAGTACTGGCAGGTGTTGCGGTCGCGCAGCAGAATATTTTTGCGCGAAAGGGCGCGGGTCTGGTGGGGAATGCGGCGGTACTCAAGCAGCCGTATAACCGAGGGCATGGCGATGACGGTACGCTGAGCATGCAGCGCGAGGCCGTGCTCTTCTTCGGCGCGCGCAACGCCTTTGAGTACCAGCACCAGGGCTCGCCGCGCGCCGCAGATGTTGATTGGCTCATAAGAGGCGTTCAAAACCAGCACCGGCATCTGCAAGATGCGCATCGACGGCGCGGTTCCGCAACTGATGGCTGTTGCGACGGCCTTGACCGCCGCTTTTTGCTGGCGCGCGTGCATCATGACTTTTCCCAATGGCATTGCTTTCCCCCTCCGGCTAAAAAGATGGTTGCCCTCTAAAAGACGGTAAGTTCGCGCTGAAATCGGCGGCCTGATCCGGCTCGGCCGCAGCCAGCAGCTCGGCATTTTCGCGAGCGGAAAAATTCTTCGATCTGTCGAAGCGCTGCGCGCGGGCCAGCGTGGCGACCCAGACGGAATCCGCGCCGGCGTCGATTAAGGCTTGCGCGGCGGCGCGGGCGGTCGCGCCGGTGGTCAAAATGTCGTCGACCAGCAAAATGGAGCGTCCGGCGACCCGCGCCGGATCGGAGACCGAGAAGGCGCCGCGCACATTCAACCGGCGCTGACGCGGAGTAAGTCCGGCCTGGCTGCCGGTGGCGCGCAGGCGCATCAGGGGACGGGCGGCCAGCGTGAGCCGCCACCGCGGATGGCTTTTATGCAGGAACCGGAGCGCCTCGGCGGCCAGCAGCCGCGATTGATTGAAGCCGCGCTGCGCATACTTGGAGCGATGCAGCGGCACGGGGACGACCAGCATCGCGGAGGGAGCTTCGGCGGCCAGCTGGGAGATCGCCTGAGCGAGCATCCGGCCCAGGCCGCGGGCGACGGAATGCATCCGGTCGTATTTGAGAGCGTGAATGGCCGAGCGCATGCGGCCCTGGTAAAGGCCAAAGGAAACGGCTTTGACAAAGGGCGGCGGGGCCAGACGGCAGGCGCGGCAGAGGGCGGAGGGTTCGTTTAATGCATCGCCGCAGCGCAGGCAGGCAGGAAGGCTGGGGGCGGGAAATTCCGTCCAGCAAACTTCACAAATTGGAGCGGAAGAAAGGCGTGGGAGGGGCGAACCGCAGAGGACGCAGGAGGCGGGAAAGAGGGCGCAACTCAGATTGTCCAGAGGACTTCGGAGCACGCGAACAATGGCACGCCACCAGGTTGTCTGCGATGGCGGAAGGCCGGCCGTCCGATTGGCTGAATCCTTGCGGAAGACGCACCTCACTTGTTGGGCAGCCAGAGCGCGCCGCCCATTGGCAGCAAGTATAGCGCATTGACATTGGCAATTCGAAAAAATAAGGATGTACGTTAGCGATTAGGAAAATTGAACTATTGTTTGGGGTTTAACCATCGATTCGCAACGATAGTAACGAAAGACGATCCAATAAATGACAGTAACACCATTTGAAGGTCGTTACGCTGTTCTGCCGTTAAAAAGTGCAGGTTACTGGGCGCTCCAAGATGCCACGCCAAAATAATAAAAAGCGCTAAACCAACAATAACAAACGCCCAAAAAACGATGAGGCCTGCGATGTGAATATGTGTTCGCACAGCCTCATCACGATCTAAATTGCCTTGCTGAAACCCAGCGGCTTCTTTCTGGGCATCACACGAAGAAGCCGGCTCTTGTTCCGGGTTTATCTTTAGTTCTGTCATTGCTAGCTTGCAGCACGACGACGATAGAAATCCTCAATCAGATCATTTGAAATGATTGAGCCGTGGCCAGTCTGCTGAACGGTAATAGACCAGGGTGTTCCCGGCTCATGTGTTAAAGAGGAAAGGCTGATTCCAGTTCTTCCCCCGTAGCCCTTCCAAACCTGTTCAATTGTGCTTTTTTCTTCGCTATCGAATCCGGCAGGGCTTTTACTCGATCCGTTTTTAATAACGCTAGAACCGTAGCGTTTGTACTCATGGTAAAGCGAAGGAATTACAGGTCCATACTTCCACGCTTCGATTGGTTCGTTCACGAGCGGCCGTCCATATACGCCAAGATGCCACCCATGCGCGATATAAACGAGCTTAAGCACCTGCATGGGGGTTAGCGTTTTCTTATCCCTATTGCTAAGAAATAGGAAATACTCGGCAACACGTTTAGGTAATTTACCGTAATTCATTTGCTCCCCCTCTTGCTTCCCCTATGAAGCAGCTTCACTGCAACACTAACAGACTCGCGCTCCAAAGAAGAGAAATTGACAACTTTCAAAACTTAAGCAACTACAACGATTATATTTGTCTTTTGTCCTCCGCGCCGATTTGTTCAGACGTTAGCTAAGCTGCACTAGCGGGTTAAATGACGCCGGCCATATAAGCCTCTGCGGCGTGTAGATTTTCTGATTTGGAACCGCCGCTGGCCAGCACGACCGGCGAGAGGGTGATGACCGGACAATGGGCATGGGCCAGGGTTTTGTAGACGACGCCGTGGCGGGTGATGGCGGCAAAGGCCGAGGCTCCCTGCGCGCCGAGGACGATGAGATCGGCCTGCTGAGCGCGGCTCTGGTAGAGGAGTTCTTCGGTCGGATCGCCGGGAACGACGATGGTCTGAATGGCGACCTGCTCTTGCAGCTTTTCCGGAATCAGAGCGAGCATTTCGGCTTCGATCTCGTCGAGCGAGCGGCCGGCCAGAACTTCGGCGCGGTCCTGGGGGCGGATGACGTGCTGCAGGATGAGTCGCGCGCCATGCTGGGCGGCCAGTTCGGCGGCAAAGGCGGCGACGACAACGCTAGCCTCAGTCATGCGAACGGCGGAGAGAATGGTGCGGATGGCGAAGTTGCGATAGCTGCCGTCAACCGCCTCGGGGCCGACGATATAGACCGGCGCGGCTGCGGTGCGCAGAACGGCTTCAGCGACCGAGCCGACCAGCAGCTTGCCGATGGGGCCGGGCGAGTGGGTGCCCATGACGATGCGATCGACCTGACGCTCGCGCGCGAAGGAGAGAATTTCATCGGCGGGCAGACCGGAGCGGACCACGATTTCGCACTCGACGCCGGCTTCGCGGGCGCGCTTCGCCAATGGCTCCATGTGCTGCTTTTCGGTTCGCGCGGCGGCGGTGTAGTCGTAGTAACGGACGCCGGAGGCTTCAGAGGCGGCGACCACGAGCGTGTCGTAGGCATGAAAAATGATGAGATGAGAAGCGAATTCCTTGGCCTGGGCGAGCGCGAAGGCGAAGGCTTTTTCGTTGATGGGAATTTCGGAGGCGAAAAGGATCGTGGAGGGTTTGCTCCAACCGGGCTTTAATGCGGCTGCCATGGGAACCTCCTTGGGGCGCATTGGCGCGTTTACAGATTGGGGGGTAGACCCACAGCACATTGCAGAAGGAAACCGACTGATTCCACTTGCGTTATCTCAGCCTAGTTAGCGCTTGCATCGCTTGCGGTCATCCCGCCTGTCATTCTTATAGATGCGGAATGCAGCCCAACAACTCAATTGTGAGAAAATTGTGGTCCTATTTCCCGAATTTGTCCAGCGGCGCAAAGAGAGGGCGCAAATTGGAGCCGCGAAGGGTGATTTAAATCACGGCCAGAAGGCGCGTAAACTGTTTTTCTAGATCAGGATCGCGGTGTCGTCCCCTGGGCCGCTCTGCTGCGTGAGCCGGCCGCCGCGATTTGCCAGGAGGTTCCGTGCAACCGATGGAAAATATTCCCGCCCGCGGCGGGATCGATTATGACCAGTCGCCGTTTTTGGCGATCTGGGAGGTGACGCAATCCTGCGACCTGGCCTGCAGGCACTGCCGGGCCGCCGCGCAGCCGCTGCCGCATCCCGACGAGCTGAGCTTCGAAGAGGGCAAAAAACTGATCGATCAGATCGCGGCGCTGCATGTGCCGATCTTCGTCTTCACCGGCGGCGACCCGATGAAGCGCGCCGATTTGTTCGAACTGATCCGGTATGCGGCCAGCAAGAATGTGCACGTGGCAGTGACGCCCAGCGCCACGCCGCTACTGACCCGCGAGGCCATCTTCAAGCTCAAGGAAGCTGGGCTAGTGCGCCTGGGCATCTCGCTCGACGGCTCGACC
>PMHC01000316.1 GCA_003156495.1 Acidobacteriaceae bacterium | reverse complement strand
AAATCAATGTGGCCTTTAGGCCCTGCTAACCTTCGATCTTCCTCAACCATGTTTTTCCGCAGCCTGTTTAGCCCCCGAGGGAAATCTTTTCCCTCTATATCATCAGAAGATTTTCTCTAGCCCATGACCGCTTAAATTTGTGCCGTCGAAGGTGCCCAGCTCTCGATTTTGAGATGGAATGAGACGGCTGGTCTCGCGGATAGAAACCCTTGAGCGAACCTTGTAGATTCGTCTCGTTTTACCAGGCCGAATACGACTGCCCGTCGGAGCCGGTCTCTTCCGAGCCGGAGTGGACGTTATCGATTCCCGATTCGGTCTGATCGAGCGAGTACATGGCGTCGCTGGTTCCCGTCACCCAGCTTTCTTTGCTGTGCGTCATCGGGTCTTCGGGGATGGACTTGAGATAGCCGTCCTGCATCAGCTCCTCGAGCGTCTGCGGGGCTTTCTGCTTATCCATGGTGTAGGAATCGATCGCCATGCGCATGGTCTGCAAGTCTTCGCGGAGCACGGCCTCGCGCGCGTGCCTGACGGCGGCCACGAAACTGGGAACGGCCATCGTAATCAATATGCCGATGATGGCCATGACGATCATCAGCTCGACAAGCGTAAAGCCGGATTGTTGGCGATGGTTGCGCAATCTTTTTCCTTTAGCTATCAGTTATCAGCCGTCAGCTTTCAGCTTTTTTGTACGCCCTTCAGACTCTCGTCCATTGGGTCAAATGCCTCTTGCACGATACATTGCCGACGGCTGAAAGCTGACAGCCGATAGCTTGTCCTTCTCACCACGTCGAATACTTCGTTCCGTCCAGAGCCGTGCCCTGGGATTTTGAGTACACATCGAAAACGCTTTGCCCGCCATAGGAATCCGAATCCGGATCGTCCTGCATCGAGCGCAATCCCCACTCCGCCCGGCCGGTCGTCGGATCGATGGGAATCTTGCGCAGGAACCGGAGCTTTTTGCCTTGCACATCGACGCCCTTGACCAGCGTTTCCAGATCGGGCGGATAGTTCTGGCTCTCAACCTTGGTCTGAAAAGCTCCGCGATCGGCGGCATCTTTGTATTTGTCGATGGCGTCGCGCATCATCCACAGGTCGTAGCGCAAAAAGCGTTCATTGCGGCGCTTGACCTCGAAGCGCGCGATGGGCAGCACGGCCGAGGCCAGAATCGACAGAATAGAGGCCGTCACAATCAGCTCGACCAGGGTCAAGCCCCGTTCTCCCCTGCGGATTGTGATGGCGCTATGCTTCCTCATCGACGCGGCTCCCTACTTGACCACGACCACGGCCTGCGAACTTTCAACCGGCAACTGCTGCTGTGCGCTGTTAACCACGGCGGCGCGGCTGATCGAAAGCGGGCTTTGGCCGGCAGCCTTGGCCTGGAAGGTCAGCACGCAGAGCACGCCGGTTCCGCTGATGCCGGGCGCGCCCGGCGGACGGGCCAGCCCAAGCGTCAAATTGCCTGCCGGATCGTCGGTATGCGCCGACTGCGCCGACTGCCCGTCGCGGCTTAAAAGATCGCCGTTGGCCACATTAACGAGCGTGAGTTTGGCGGCGTCGTAGTGCAACTGCAGTGCAACCGAAGCCACGTCCGCGGCACCGTTAAACACAACCGGAATTTGGAAGCTGGAGCCGACGGCCAGCGGCGCGGCGGGCGCGTTCAGCATCAGACCGGCCTTGCCGGAGTACGCAACAGCCGGCGCGACTGCGCTTTTTGCCGCGTTTGCCGGCGCTATTTGCGCGGCAACCGGCGCGCTTGCGCCAGTCGCCTGGTTCGATGCGGGCAGCGCCGCTTGTGGCCTGAACGCGGAAGCTTCGGTAGCCGCTATATCGGCACGCAACTGCGCCAGCATTTTAGGCGCGGCCTCAAGCGCGCTCTGCGCGGGAGCCGTGCCGACCGCCGGCCGTTGTGGCGGCGTGGGCAAGGCGGCATTTTGCGACGCGCCAGCCGGTGCGATGTGCCGCAAATCGATGTTGTTTTGCCCGGAGCCGGTGTCGATCACGCGCAGATTGCTTGAGCTCAGCTCTTGCGAGCGGACAATATGCGGCACGACGACAAAAACAAGATCGTCGTCCTGCACGATGCGATCCCGGTTTCCAAATAGATATTTGAGAACCGGAATGGCGCTGAGTCCGGGTACGCCGGACCAGTTGTTTTCCACCTCTTGATTCTGAATACCGCCCAAAATACTGGCTTCGCCCTCGCGCAGGCGCAGCGTCTGGTCGACAACGCGTTGGCTGATGATCGGCTCGGTGACGCCGCTGATGGTTTCGTCACTGCTGTGCGACGAAACTTCAATTTTGATCTTAAGCGTCACGTCGTGGTCGTAATGGATCGTCGGCGTCATCTCGATATTGACGCCGATGTCCTGGTACTGGAATTGCGTGTTGACCAGGGAGCTGACGTTAGAGGTGGAGGTTCCGTTCGAGTAGGAGCCGGTGGCGATGGGAATGCGCGAGCCGATCTTCATCGTGGCCTTTTGTGCGTCGGTGGCGCGGATGCGCGGGCTCTGCAGCACGGTGGTGTTGTCGTCGGTCAGCAGCAGCTCGAGGGTGGCCGAGCCGATGGTGAGAGCGAAGTCGCTAGAGCTGGGATGTCCCAGATCGTACAAGGTTGGGCTGTCGTTGGTGGTGCTCGAGCCCGACGAGCTGGTGGAGCTGCTGCAGGTGTCGGTCTCCGCGCAGGAAGCCTGCATCTTCACCCCGACGCTGCTGGGCCAGGCGAGGCCCAAATTCCGCTCCCAGTTTTTGCTGACTTCTATGATGGCGATGTCGACCACCACTTCGCCGCGCGGCTTGTCCAGATCGTTGATGATCTTTTGCGCCAGCAGCAGCTCGTCGGGCGTGCCGCGCATCACAATAGCGTTTTGGCCCTGCACGGCGTAGGCCTTGACCGTCTGCATCACGTTGCGCAGCGCGGTTTGCACGTCGTTGAGGTCGTTCTGCTGCCAGGCATTGGCCAGGTAGAAGGTTTGGACGGCTTGCTCGTCGAGATCTTTGTGCTTCGTCACCGTGTTTTGCGCAACAAAGATCGTATTGCTGGTCACCGGCCGCCAAAAGGAATTGGACATCACGCTGACGATGCGCAAAGCGTCAAGCAGCGAAACGCTATTCAGATCGACCTGAATGCGCTTGGGAATGTAATCCGGATCGAAGAGGATGTTGACGCCGGCGGCCTTGCCGACGGCCTCGTAGACAACCTTGGCGTCCTCGGTCATGTGCAGCGAAAGCGGCTCGTTAGAAAGCGGCTTCAACGCCACTGGCGCGCCGATTGATTCCAACTCCTGCTGCGCGGCCGTCTGCGGCACGCCAATTTCAGCGGTCGTTGCGCCTTGTTTCTTCCGGGCGCGGGCCAGCTCCTGCTGCGCGGCCTCGTTACTGGGATCGATTTCGGCGGCGTGCAGAAATTCAGTCACCGCGCCTTGCACGTCACCCTGATCGAGCAGCTTGCGCCCCTTGGTGATGTGCATCGACGAAGCCGTCACACGCACCCGGGCCAGCGCTACCTTAAAGCGCCCATCTTTGGGATCTTTGCTGGCGCCCTTCTGATAATCTTCGAAGGCCCTGTCGTAGTCCTCGCGGGCTTCGGCGGCCTGGCCATCCTTGTAATAGCCATTGACGGATTTTGTGTAGAGTTTGTCCTTGGCGGCAACCGGGCCGACCACGATGGCGAACAGCGCAAGGACAAATAGTATCTTCGAGACTAAGGCTCCGGCAGCGGCCAAAGCGTGCGTGCGGCTATTCATCTTGCTCCCTGGCATGATTACGGCTCCGCGTTCTGACTCCCCAGCGGGCTCCGGCAAGCAATGCCGAACGGTTCCAGAGGGTGTCCCGAGGGGAATTTTTAAGCCCGTTGGTTGCGATAAACGCTGCCTCATTTTAGCAAGCCACCGCGGCATCGGCCGTTTTCGTCTCGCGCCCAGCGCCGATGCTAGGATGAAGATTCAAGGGAAGCTGCCTATGAGTCGCCAAACCAGCCACGTGATTACCCCCAAAGGCGCGCCAGTCGCCAAAAAGGCCAACGCTCCACGCAACCCGGTGGCCAGCGGCGAGCGCGACGCGGCCAGCAACCGCGCCGCCGGCCATAACTACTTTCTTCTCGACAAGTTCGAGGCCGGCGTGGCTCTGCGCGGCACCGAAGTCAAGTCTATCCGCGAGGGCCACGCCAACCTTAAAGACGCCTACGGCTTGGTTAAAGACGGCGAGGCCTTCCTGCTCAATATGCATATCGGGCCATACTCCCACGGAAATATCGCCAACCACGAGGAGATGCGCACACGCAAACTGCTGCTGCATCGCGACGAAATTCGCAAGCTACTGTCTAAGACGCAGATCAAAGGACATACGCTCATCCCCACCCGGCTCTATTTCCGCCACGGGCGGGTCAAGTGCGAACTGGCTGTAGCCAAGGGCAAGCAGGATTGGGACAAGCGGGAGACCGAGCGCCGTCGCGAAGCCGACCGCGAAGCCCGCGCTGCCATCAACGCCAGCAAAAGCCGCATGAGGTAATACAAAATTTGCGCAACGCGGCGTCGGAAACCCGAAGAGCGGAAGCTCGAAGGTCGAGCAGAAGCGCCCGTTCTTTCCCGATCAAACCTGACAGCCGCAAGATCTGCGTCGAATCAGCTTCACATCAAGCACCGTCTGCTTTGCATGTTGGCGAAGAAAATGCGGATCAGAGGAATTCCACCCCTGTATCTGCTTAAAGAGAATCTCCGCTGAAGTCTGGCCGATCTTTTCTATGGGCTGCTGAATCACGCTAATCGGCGGACTAAGCATCTCCGCTAAATCAAAATCGTCATAGCCCAGCAAAGCGACTGGACGAGGCATCGAAATATTCAGCCGCTGCAATGCCTGATAGGCATAAATCGTGGTGCTGTTTTTTAGCGTAAAAATCGCGTCGGGAGGGTTGCTGCCGGAAAAGGCGCGTTTTAGCGCTCGTTTGGTTGTCTCATAGTTTTTGGCCGAAGTTTCAATCATGCATGGGTATTTAGCCGACTTGACAACCTGCTGATACCCGCGAATGCGCTCGCTCAATGTATAAAGCATCGTTTCGCCCGTAAGGCAAAGAATGCGCTTACATCCATGTTCGATCAGATGCTTCGTAGCCAGACGCGCGCCCTCAAAATTCGAGGCCACTACAGAAATCGCTTCAAACCCCTTCACCGGCCTATCCATTAAAACAATGGGCATCGGCAATCTAGACAAAAGATCAGACAGCGCGCCGTTTTCGGTTTTCGCCGGAACCACAATCACTCCATCCGCGCTATGCCGAACCATAAAATTAATTCCAGTGATCACGGTATCTGGATCATCGTTAGTCGTAGTTACCAGCACTAATGAATCATGGTCGTGCGCAACCGCGTCGATGGCCTTTGCGCACGAAGAAAAAAACGGGTCATTGATGCTGGGGATGACCAACCCTACGGTCTTAGTGCGCTCGCCTTTTAGCGTGCGCGCCGCCTGGCTCGGCACGTAGCCTAATGTCTTAATCGCCTTTTGCACGCGCGCCAGCGTACTGCGATTCACATTACGCCCGCCGTTAATGACCCTCGATACGGTAGTGGTGCCGACCTCGGCCATTTCTGCTACTTCACGAATCGTTGGAATAGGTTTATATCTTTTATTCATAGTCATTTCTTCCGCTTTCTTACCTGCGAGCATGTACGATGCGCCCGAATCTGTTATTCCCTACATAGTGCCGTACGCGTTAAGCAATTACAGCTCTTATTAGGGAACTATATGTATTCATATTTCTATTCATCTAAAGCGAGAAAGATTTCTCGGCTTCTAAAGTCCCCGACTTATAGATTTCCCTGCGACGCGACTAAAGCATTTTTACCAATAACGTATAGAATTCAGGATCGTCGAGTTGACGCGAACATCAGTGAGCGGCAACCTTCAACAAGATTCGGCACTCTACACAATTGGTAAAAATGCTCTAAAGTCGCACCCTTTTAAAACCCAATGATGCGATCGTCCCGCAAGAAAAACTGCGAATGAATTGGCCAAGAGCTAGATTAACCATCTAATAGCGGACAATGCAATTAGTTTTTGCCGTCACACAAATAAATTGCACAAGCATACTCGCGGCCGCGCACAAATCGCCCATCGCACCCAGGCGCTCGAGAAGCGGATGCGCCTGACAGCATTCCGGGCATGCCTGGCTTAAATTTGTGCCATCGAGGGTGCCCCCGGTCTCGATTTTGAAACCGGGGAACCACAACGCAAAGGGTCGAAATCATCCGGTCACGGTACCGGCGCGATCCGGAACTTGCCGATTACATTGCGCTCTACTTCTTCAGCGGTTTGCGGGCAAAGTAATACAGCGAAAAAGCCAGCAGCAAAAACGCCGCCACCGAAACTCCGTTGTTAAAGAGGAAGGTATGCGGCCAGCCAAGCGGATTGGGTTTGTTGAAGACGGTTTCGTAGCCCTTGAGGGCGACACCGAGCAGGCCCACCAAGCCGCCGGCGGCGATCAGCCCCGAAGCGTAGAGCGAGCCGGGCGAAACCTCGGAGTTGCTCTCCTTGGACTCACCCGAGCGGGCCGCGGCCGAGTCAACCAGCCAGCGGATGACGCCGCCGGCGAAGATGGCCAGCGTCGTTCCAATCGAAAGATACGCGCCCACGGCGAACGAGAGCGAGGGAATGCCGAGCAGCTCGACGGCGATCACCAAAAAGACGCCGAGCATCACCAGCCCCCAGGGCAGCTTGCGGGTAAGAATGCCGTTGATGACCGTGGCCATCAGTTGCGCCTGCGGCGCAGCGGCCTTTTCGCTGCCGATGCCGGGAATCCACTGCACCTCGATGCGGCCGGTGGCGGGCGAGTAAAGATACTTGCCGTTAGCCAGCTCGGTCGAGCCCAGGGCATTCAGAACGATGTACTCGCTTTTGTGGTGGATGGTTGTGGATTTGTCGGCGCCGAGGACGGGAATCTGATCGCGCAGGCTGCCGGCGTTCTGCTGCACGGAAACGCCAGGATGAACGTCGGCGATCTTCCAGGGCTGCGGAGCGGAGCGGAACTCCTCGAGGCCGGTATTCATCAGGTTGAGGGTCAGCCCAATGGCCAGCGTGGAGACGACCACGCCGATCATCAAAGCGATCTGCTGCAGGCGGGGAGTGGAACCGACGATGAAGCCGGTCTTCAAATCCTGCGAGGTATCGCCGGCATTGGCCGAAGCGATGCAAACCACGCCGCCGATCATGATCGCCAGCGCGCCGAAGGCCGGGGTGGTCCAGCCCTGAACCAGGAAAACCGCAGCGGTGGCCATCAGGGTGGCAATGGTCATGCCGGAGATGGGATTGGCCGAGCTGCCGATCAAACCGACGATCCGCGAGCTGACCGTGACAAACAAAAATCCGAAGACGACCACCAGCAGCGCGGCCGCCAGATTGGCCCCCCAGCCGACATACGCGCCGGGAACGGGCTTGAACTCAAGAAAGCAGAACATGCAGACGACAATCAACACCGAGCCGATGGCCACGAAGCGCATGGAAAGATCGTTTTCCGTGCGCACCGCGCGAGAAGCCGAACTCTGCTTTCCCCCGTGCATGTGCTGAAAGCCGGAGGCCAGGGCATGAAAAATGGTGGGCAGGGTCTTGATGAGAGTAATCAACCCCGCGGCGGCCACGGCGCCGGCGCCCATGGGCCGGATGTATGTGCTCCACAAATCACCCGGAGACATTTGCGCGATGGGCATGGTGCCGGGATAGATCGCATGGGGCAGATCTTTGCCGAAAAAGTAGATCAGCGGCATCAGAACCAGCCAGGAAAAAACGCCGCCGGCGACCATGGTTCCGGCAGTGCGGATGCCGATGATGTAGCCGACGCCGAGGTATTCCGGCGTAACGTCGGCCTTGATGGCCGCGCCCTTGAGCACATGCTGGGGGCCGAGGTCGGGCTGATAGACGGGCGTGCCCGGCCATGCGCCGAAGAGATTTTCGTTCTGGAAAAAGGTGTAGAGCGCGCCCAGGCCGAGGCCGAAGAAGACGCGGCTGGCGAAGGAGCCACCCTTTTCGCCGGCCATCAACACGTCGGCGCAGGCCGTGCCTTCGGGATAGGTGAGGTTGCCGTGCTCCTCGACAATCAACTGGCGGCGCAGCGGAATCATGAACAGCACGCCCAGCCAGCCGCCGATCAGCGCCAGCAAAAAAATGCGCGAGTATTCGAGATCGAAACCGAGAAAAATCAGCGCCGGCAGAGAAAAAATCACGCCGGCGGCGATCGACTGGCCGGCGTTGCCGATCGTCTGCACGATG
>PMHC01000049.1 GCA_003156495.1 Acidobacteriaceae bacterium | reverse complement strand
GATATGCGATCGCGATTCTGCTCGTAGCTCTCAACGCTGTCCCTCGGGTAAAGCAAATTTTGTCTCGGTGGTTTTTGAGCCGTTGCTGACGACAACCGTGTAGGTTTTAGTCGCCGGCTTGGCAGCGCTTTTCGCGTGTGGCCGTGACGACGAAACCGTCGCCGCCGATGTCTGGCCGGCAAACAGATTGCGCATCGCCGTAGCCGGAACCTTGGCGATTTGCGTGTCCATCGGATTGCGCAGCACCAGTTGAATTTTTAACGAATTGCTAGCCAAGCTGAGCAACTGCGCCTGTTCGGGGGTCACCAGCAAGTTAACCACCTGCACCTGCTGCGGCTTGCCCTCGTTGTCGCGCTTGATGTCGGTGCCCGCGGAAAGGACTTGAATATTCTGCAGCAGCGTCTGCGTCACCGCGCCCTGATCGGGCTGACCGGCAGCCGACGGAGGATTGCCCGAAACCAGCACATCGACGCGCATACCGGGCGTGACAAAACCGCCCACGCCAACAACCTCATCGACCTTCACCGCGCAGGCCCGCATTCCGGCCGGAATCGTCGGCGCCAAACCGCCGCCGGAACCGGCGCTGGCCAGATGATTTTCCAGAATCGGCTCGCCCTGATAGATCTGCGTCATCACGCCGCGACCTACCGCATCTTCCGGCTTCGCAATCGCGCCCTTGGGCGCCGCGCCCACCACATTCATCGTCGTCAGATCAGCGGCAGTCACCACCGCGCCCAGCGGAATGTCTTTGGCCGCCGCGACCACCTTGGTGGTTTGCACGGGCCGCGACGCCGCCATGCGGACATTAAACATGCGATACACCAGCCAGGTGCAGCCGCCGGCAATCACCAGTGCGATGAAGAGGATCGTAGCCAGTCGTCGATTCATCCCAAACCTGTAGGAGCCGGCTTGCGCCTGCTCATCTTTCTCTACCAGCCTCGATTTACCAACCTTGATTGCCAGGCCCGGTGATCGCACCATGCCCCACAGCCGTTGGCCTTCCTCACCGTACCACTCGGCCAAGCCCCATGCGGCAGTTTTTCAAGCCCGAGTGAAGTAGGAAATGCAGGCCTGGCACGATCTCAAAATGGGAATGCGATTTTCAAAATGCCCAAATTGCCATTGCGACCGCGCATCCTACTGCCGTTAGCGCAGGCCAGCGCGGTTTTAGTGTAGTCCTTGAGCAGCTTCCGGTTTGCGCTTGAATTGCCGATGAGGTATCAAGAGTGCTATGAGGCAAGGCGCCGGAATCGGCGATGCTATTTGTAGCGGCTGCGAAGGCCCCTTTTGAGGCGACTTCGAATAAGGTTCATCTTCCCGGAACGGAAGCTGCCGGCGATCCGGGAGTCAGGAGGCGCGATTGCAACCTCTCGTTTTGATTCCGCGCGAGACAAACGCACCGCCGCCGCCCGGCGAAGAAACCCCGGCGCACAATGGTCTCACGCTGATTCGCAGCGCGCCGCGCGCCACTGCGGCCAGCTCTGCCGTCGCGCCAACGCTCTTCGTCCATGCGCTCGATCTGGGCCCTCGCCCAACTTCGCTTGCGACGTCGATTTTTTTTCACGGCTTGGCGGCGGCCGTGCTCTGGTTCAGCATGATGTACAGGCCGCCCATCGCCCGCGTCGTTATCGGCCACGAAACCGTCCGCCGCATCGATCTGCACGCATCAGCGCAGCAGCTCCGCTCCAGCCAAGAAAAAATCGCCTATCCCAGCGCGCGCGCGGCATCCGATCAACAGATAGCCGCCGCTGCATCGGCGGCCAGCCGCCAGATCGCCCAGCTTACGCCGGGACCGCAAACCATTATTCAACCCGAGCTCCAGACGCACGAAGCGCTCACCCAGCAAATTCCGCTGCCCCGTCTGTTGATCTGGTCGCCGAGCAAAACGCTGGCCAAAGATGTTGTCGCACCCTTGCCGGAAAAGCCCACCGGCGCCGAGGCTACCCCCTCGATCGAGCGACCCAATCAGGAAATCAATCTGGCCGCGGTTAACATCGCCTCGAGCGACTGGCCGTCAAAACACGCCTACGTTGCGCCCGGCACCACCTCGCCGGTCGCCGTTCATCTTCCCAACCAGACGCAACTGCCGCCCAGCACGGCCATGCAGGCAGCGGCGCAGCCCACGCCGGCGGCGATTCTATCGGCCTCCAACATCGTCATGAAAGATGGAAGAGCCGTTCTGCCGGCTGTGAATGAAACCGTGGCGGCAAAAACACGCGGCAACGCCCCGGCGGGCAACGGAAACGGAGCGGCGGCGGGCAACGCTTTGGCATCCAACTCCGAATCGGCCGGCGCGGGACAAGGCCAATCCGGCCAAGCAAACCATCAAGCCGCCAGCGCATTAGAACGCCAATCGATCGCCGCCACCTCCGCCGCCGCGGACTCCGATCTTGTCTCGACAGCTCTGCGCCAACACGCGGCCACGCAAATCGCGCTGCCCAAAGACGGCCGCTTCGGTGCGATCGTGGTCGGCAGCACGCTCGAAGATCGCTTTCCCGAGGCCGCCAACCTCTGGGGCGGCCGCGTCGCCTACACCGCCTATCTGCATGTGGGCCTGGCCAAAAGCTGGATTCTGCAGTACTCGCTGCCCGGCGAAGCCGAAGCCGCCTCGGCCGGCGCCATTTCCCGCCTGGATGCGCCCTGGCCCTACAGCATCGTGCGCCCCAATCTGGCCGCCGGCCTCATCAACGCCGACGCTTTGATGATCCACGGCTTCGTCGATCAGTCCGGCCGCTTCGAGTCGCTCGGCATCGTTTTTCCCAAGGATTTTTCGAGCGCCCAGTTCGTTCTCGCCGCGCTCGGGCAGTGGCAGTTCCGCCCCGCGTTGCAAAACAGCCAGCCCGTCAAGGTCGAAGTGCTCCTCATCATTCCCGAAACCTTCGAATAAACGCGTCCATTCAGCCGCAAAAGCAAAGGGCACGGCCGTCAATCGCCGCACCTTTTTTTGCGTTGGAAATTTTCGCTACTTAACTTTTTGCAACTGCTCCAGAAAGCGGCTGAACTCCTTGCGGCTGGCCGCGTCCATGTATTGATTCTTTCCGCTGCGCAGATCTTTTTCGTCGGGAAGAATAAATTGCAGTCCCACGCCGTCCGCCCCCCAGCGCACGGCCCGCGACTGCACGGCGATCGAACGCTCCTCGGCCTCCTCGCCGCCGTCGCTCCGCTGCAGCGTCATCAGCACCAGCGTGCCCGGATACCAACGCTCCTCGGTCACCACGTAGAGTCCCGACGAGCTGATGTCGCGAATGCCATGCGCCGCGGGCGCGGCGCCATCCCAGTAGTAGGCCGCCAGCCCCGGCACTTCAATCCGCGGGGCCTTGCGAGGATCGGGCGACCACCAGCGTTCCAGCCAACTACGCGGGCGGTCGGCCTTCGCTCCCGGCCGCGTCAGTTCCATCTCGTGAGTCTGCGCTTTCTGGGCAGGCATCGCCGCGTGTTTCTCTTCCCCGTTGTCTTGCTTGCGATTCAGCTCTAACACGCCTGGCCCCCCGCTCCACAGCGGCTTTTCGCGCAGCAGCACCGCACCGGCAATCTGCGACGGCGTCTCTCCGGCTCCGTGTCCGTTGTTAAGCCATGCCAGCCGTTGTTGCATCTCCTCGGCCACGCAAAGCACGAGCTGATCGCCCGGCTGCGTCTGCGACGAGTAGATCGAGTGCGCCGGCAGCGCCAGCACGCTCTCCGGCTTCGGACTGGAGGAACTGACCTGAAACGAGGGAAAGGACTCAACCATATCGATTACCCGACACTCCTCGTCCAGGCAGATCAAGTCCAGCGGCGCGGGTACCGCCGCCGCCGGAATCCCGCGGAAGGGTTTCATCCACACGCCCTCGCCCGACTTCAGCGGCCGCTCAGCGATCAGCTCCGCCATGTGCGTCGCCGAAAGATCAGCCGTCTTGACCTGCAAGCCGAGAAAGCATTCCCGTGTTTGGTTATAGACGCAATGTGTCTGCGCTTCCATGGTCTCTTCCGCCCGCAACAATTGCTCCGCGGGGCCCCTTCCGCTTCTTTGTCTTCCAGCCGCTTGCGCGACCTCTTGCCAAAACTCAATACGCGAGTGGCCATGCGGCACGCCGCAACCGGGTACACTCCGCCTTTCCATTGCCCGGCTGGATCGCCCGTGGCGCTTGCCGCTTCCGCGGCCGATCCGCCCGACAACAGAACGCTTTCACTTTCATCGTGGCGCCCGCCGCTTGCATGGCGGCCCCAGCTTCTAGCCGCCGCTTACTTGACGCGCGTGCGGCGACGTTGAACGAGAATCACCAAAATAATGGCCGCCAGAACTCCGGCTACAACTTGGATAATCGTCGTACTATTCATTGCCCTCTCCTCTTTCTTGTGTCAGTGGTTATTTAAAGACGAAAACGACTCCATCATTATGATGGCGGCCGGTCCCAGTGTAACTACGAAAAGCGCTGGAAAAATAAAGAGCACCAAAGGAAACACCAGCTTGACCGAAGTCTTGGCCGCCAACTCCTCGACCATCTGTATGCGCTGCTGACGCAGTGTGTCAGCATGAACGCGAAGCACCTTGGCCACGCTCGTTCCAAATTGTTCCGACTGTACCAAAGTGGAAACCAGATTGCGCAAACTCTCGACGCCGGTACGCGCGGAAAGATGCTTCCAGGAATCCGCGCGCGCGCAGCCCGCCCGCTGCTCCAGCACCAGAACCCCCAGTTCGTCGCACAGTTCCGGATGCGAACTTTTCAACTCGTGCGTCGTTCGAGCCGTCGCCTGATCCAGGCTCAAGCCGGCCTCCATGCAGATCACCAGCAGATCGAGCACGTCGGGCAAACCGCGCGCGATTTTCTTCTGCCGCTTCTCGATCTTCTTTCCCAACCAGAAGTCCGGCGCCAGAAAACCGCCGCCCAACGCCAAGACATAAATGAGAAATGGGGACCGGCTGCCCAAGCCGCTGAACAGGGCCACCGCCGCCAGCAGCAACGGCATCAGTACCTTGGTGCCGTAAAAGAATTTGATGGCCGATTCGTCGCGGTAACCGGCACGCGTCAACCGCTGCCGCATGATGGAAACTTCCTGCTCGCTCTTCGGCATCAGGTTCTCGAAGCGCTCGACGATGGTGCCGATCGAAGCTCCCGCCTCCCGCACCGTCTCCTTCAGCTTCCTCTCCTTGGGCCGGGGATTGATGGCTTCGCTGATGCGGCGCAACGCGGCCTCGCGATAGAACAGCAGGGCACCGCCGCTGGCGATCAGCAGAAAGATAGCGAAAAAGGTGAGAATCATGAATTCCATACTTGCCTCACACGTCGATGTCGACGATACGGTAAATGACAAAGCCGCCGACCGCCGTCAAGCCCACGGCGCCCCATATCATCTTGATGCCGATCTCGCGATGCCACAGGATGCTGATCATCCCCGGATCGACAAAGTAAATGCAGATGCCCAAAGCGACCGGCATCAGCGCCAGAATGATCCCCGTAAGCCGGCCCTGCGCCGTGTGCACCATGATTTGTTTTTTCAGCCGGAAACGCTCGCGAATCACCTGCGCGGTCTTGTCGAGCACCTCGGCCAAATTGCCGCCGCTTTCTTTTTGAATCGTGATGGCGGTGGCGACGATCTTCAGATCCTGAAGCGGAACCCGGTTGAGCAGATTGTTCAACGCGTTTTTCATCTCCAGGCCGTAGTTCT
>PMHC01000334.1:3126-5431 GCA_003156495.1 Acidobacteriaceae bacterium | reverse complement strand
AAAACATTCCACAGGGGCTAAAGCCCACATTGATTTTGCGGCAGTTTCGGCACGACTAAAGACGTGCCCTGACACTTCTTGCTGCTCCGGCGACATCTTTCCGCTCGCCACGGCGAGTAAAGCCGTGCCCCTTCAAAGTCACTCTACAGCAGCGGTGAAAATGCTTTAGCGTCCGCGCGCGGGCGGTAGCTCTCCGTCGACCGTGGACTCGCCGCCTTCGGCCGCCAGCGGCAAAAAGTAGCCCCAGCCGCGCTTGCCCGCCTCGGCCAGCAACGCGGGCGAGGGATTGACGGGATAGGGATGGCGCGCCATCTCGAGCATCGCCAGATCGTGCAGCGAATTGCCGAAGATCGCGTCGGGCGCAAGCAATCCCCGGCGTTTGAGGGCGGCGGCTTTGGCCGGTCCGGTGGGCACATCGACGATTTCGTCGGCGATTACGCCATTGACGACGCGCGCCTCGGCTGCCAGAATTTTTTCTTCGGCAATGCCGAAATCGCGCACGCCTTCGGCGATCACCCAGCGGTTGGTCGAACTGACGGCCCACAGCTCGGTTCCCGCCTTGCGCATGGCTTCAACCAGCGACTGCATCTCGGCGAAAATGCGTCCGCGCACGAACTGCTCCACGTAGCGGGCCGCGGCCTGGCGCAATTCGATTTCGCGCAATCCGGCGTAGATCTGCACCATTTGGCCGCAGATCGTCTCTTCGCTCATCTGGCCGGCGCGGTAGGCGCGGTACTGCGTATCGATCCAGTCACTGCTGTTGCGCGAAACCAGCCCTTGTTCGAGCGACCAGGCCAAAAAGCCATAGCCGGAGTCACCGCCCCAGAGCGTTCCGTCGCAGTCGAAGACCGCAACCTTTGGTTTTGCTTCCAAGACCAACCGCGCGAACTCCTCGGCGGTCCACTTACGGGTTTCGTTTTGTATGGGCGTCAATCTGCCTCAATCCTGTTCTGAAAATGATCCCAATTCTATTTTCGCTTATGCGTATGAATTTGCGGACAACAGCGCAAGAAAAAAGCCGGTAAGGGGAAACCAAGCCGTCAACTTTCCGCCGGCGGGAGTTTTTCCGCCTTTTCCACGCGGATTTTGGCGATGCGGCGGTCCTCCATCTCCATCACGGTCAGCCGCCGGCCCTCGTAGAGCACCGATTCGCCCGGCTCAGGGATGTGTCCGAGGCGCGCCAGCAGGAATCCGGCGAGGGTTTCGACGCCGCTGTCGCGCGGCAGGCTCCACTGCATCTGGGTTTCCAGGTCGCGCAGATTGACGCCGCCGTCGAGCAGCAGCGCGCCGCCGGCGCCGGGCAACAACGGCGGCACGGGAATGTCGAACTCATCTTCCAGCTCGCCGGTCAATTGCTCGATCACATCCTCGGCGGTGACGAGCCCGACCGTCGATCCGTACTCGTCGACGGCGACGGCCAGGTGCCGGCGCAAACGCTGAAAGTCGCGCAGCAGATCGAGCGCGGATTTGCTTTCGGGGACGACGAGAACTTCGTGCATGATCTGCGCCAGGCGCAACTCGCTGCGCCCCGCCAGCCAGGCGGTGGAGGCGCGAAAGAAAAACTGCCGCGCCAGATCGCGCGTGTAGACCGCGCCGACAATATATTCGGGTCCGCGCGCCTCGTCGTAGACGGGAATCCGCGAGTGGCCGCGGCCGATGACGCGCGCGCAGGCATCTTCAAGCAGCAGCGACGAGGGCAGCGAAAAAATCTTTTGCCGCGGCGTCATAATCTCGCGCACGAGCACATCGTCAAGCTCGAGGGCGCGATGCACCATGGTTTCCTGAAAGGCAGGCAGCAGGCCCATGCGCCGCGCCGCGGTCGTCAGCAGCTTCAATTCTTCGGCGGAGTGGATTGAGGCGGAGCGCTCGGCCGGCAGATGGAAGGCGCGCAAGACCAGCGCCGCCGAGCGGTTGAGCAGGCGCACCACCGGCCGCGTAACGGCCATGAAGACGAGCATCGGCGGCGCCACGGCCACGGCCAGCGCCTCGGCCCGCCGCAGCGCCAGCGCCTTGGGCGCCAGCTCGCCAATGACGACGTGGAAGTAGGTAATCAGCGCGAAACCAATGGAGACGGCGGCAACGTGGCCGTAAATTTCCGCGTGGGGCAGCGCGCCCAAAAAGCCGGACAAAAGCTGCGCGGCCAGCGGCTCGCCCAGCCAGCCCAGCGCCAGCGAACACAAGGTTACACCCAACTGCACGGCGGGCAACAGATCGTCCAGATCGCGGCGCAGGCGCAGCACGGCGCGCGCGCCGGCCACGCCCGCTTCGAGCAACTGCTCCACACGCGTGTCGCGAATGGAGACCA
>PMHC01000334.1:0-3121 GCA_003156495.1 Acidobacteriaceae bacterium | reverse complement strand
GAAGGCGGCGCGCGCTTTCTTGCGGAACCGCAACGCGGGACGGCGCGTAATTACGAAAAAAGGAAGACGAGATGAAGCTCACAAAAATGCATTTTTGCGCGGCCATCGCGGCGCTGATCGCGATAACCGCCGCTACGGCGCAGGCCTCTGAGGCCACCTTTACGCGCGATCTGGTGATCAACGGAAAAGGAAAAGCCACTCTCACGGTGGCCACCGGCGCCGGTTCGATTCACATTACGCGCGGCCCGGCGGGGCGCATTCACGTATTCGGACGCGTGCATGCGGGCTGGGGCGGAAGCGAAAGCCAGGTGCGGCAAATCGCCGCGCAGCCGCCCATTGAGCAGACCGGCANNGAGATCGCGGCCAATCCGCCCATTGAGCAGACCGGCAACATTGTGCGCATCGGCGCTCATCATCAAAACTTCAAAAATAACGTCGGCATCGATTACGAGATACAGGCTCCGGCCGACACGATGCTCGACGCCGCCACGGGCGCGGGCAATGTGAACGACGATGGCGTCGGCGTCAACGCCAAGCTGAGCACGGGCGCGGGCTCGATTCGCGCCACCGGCTTGCAGACTGGCTTTTCGCTGCAAACCGGTTCCGGCAACATCTACGCCGAGCAAACGGGCAAGGGCGACGTGAAGGCCGAAACCGGCTCGGGTTCCATTGAGCTGAAGAACCTGAATGGCGGCCTGCGCGCGCAAACCGGCGCGGGAGAGATCAAAGTGGGAGGCATACCCTCGGCGAGCTGGCAGGTGGAAACCGGCATGGGCAGCGTGGAGATCTGGACGGGCGGCGCGGGATTGACGCTGGACGCCTCGGCCGGCGCGGGCAGCGTGCATTGCGACCGCGAAATTGTGGCGCAGGGAACTATTGAACGCCGCCATGTGAAGGGCCAGATCGGCAGCGGCGGACCGACGGTGCGCCTCTCGACCGGCGCGGGCAGTGTTCGCATTCATTGACGCCGATCCCACCTTAGCCGTCCGCTACGGCGGACGGTGAAGGTGGGGCACACGGTTGAAGTGGGGTATACGGCGCGATAAGCGATTAGCAGGGCCTGAAGGCCGCGTTAATTTGATTGCATTTGCGGCACGNNTTTGCTGCTCCGGCGGCGTTTTCCCAGCTCTCCGCGGCGAGTGAAGTTGTGCCCTGACACTTCTTGCAATGCCGAATGAGGCTTCAGCTGGCCACGGCGAGCGGGAGTCGCGGCGCAAACTGTTCCCTGATCTCTATTCCCTGTTTACCCCATTACGATGACTGGCTGGAAGAGGGTACCGGCGATGCGGCGGGCGATGCCGACCAGATCGCGCGGGCCGGCGAAAACTTTAACCAGCGGGGCGGAAGAAAACTCGGGCAGGTTGGCTTGCGCGCCGTTGCGCAGCCGGCCGAGGGTCTGCGCGTCGCCGGCGACCGAGGGCATTTCTGGCAGCAGCGCGCGGGGGTGAATGCAGCAGGATTCGAGCTCCGCGAGGTTGCCGGCCAGCGGCTCGAGTTCATCCAGCGTGTGGGCGTCGTCGAGGGTGAACGCACCGGCGCGGGTGCGGCGCAGGCGGCTCAGATGCGCGCCGCAGACGAGATCGATTCCCAACTCGTGCGCCACCGAGCGGACGTAGCCGCCGGCGCTGACTTCGATTTCAAAGCTGGCTTCGGGGCCGTCGAGAGAGAGAATTTCAAAGCGATTGATGTTGATGCGCGCCGGTTTGAGCTCGAAAGGCTTGCCCTCGCGGGCGAGCTTGTAGGCGGGCTGGCCAGAGATTTTTTTGGCCGAGAAGGGCGGCGGCATCTGCTGAATTTCTCCGTGGAAGCGGGCGGAGGCGGCACGCAGGCGGTCGAGAGTCAACTGGGCGGAGAAAGCAGGCCAGCGATCATCGCCGGCCGGGGAGCCTTCGGCGTCGTAGGTGTCGGTGGCGAAGCCGAAACGGATTGAGCCCTGATAGGATTTTTCGGCGGCGGAAAAATACTGCGCCAGACGGGTAAATTTGCCCATGAGAAGTGGAAGAACGCCGGTGGCCATCGGGTCAAGCGTGCCTAAATGGCCGATCGAGCGCTCGCTAGTTATGCGGCGCAGACGGTTGACCACGTCGTGGCTGGTGATGCCGACGGGTTTGTCGATTACTAAAAGTCCGTTCACTTCATAACTTTAGCCGTAGCGCCGCGGCTTGCCAACCCGGCCCCGGCGGCCGCAAGCTAGGGAGAGATGGCTCAAGAGATGGAACGCGTGCAAAGCACTCTGCGCGAGCTGGCGAAAGCGCTGAAGAGCTTGCCCGGAGGCTCCGCGCCCGAATGGGTGCACAAGCTGCGCACGGCGATACGTCGAGTAGAGGCGATTGCCGCGGCGCTGCCGCAAGAGGGCAAAAAGCCGGCGCGACGACTGCTGCGCGCGATTGAGCCGGTACGCAAGGCCTCTGGAGAGGTTCGCGACCTGGACGTGCTGCGAATAAAAACTCGCAAGCTGGCGCGGCGCGCGCCGCGCGAGGGGATCGAGCGGCTGATCGGACGGATCGAGAGCGATCGGGAACGAAGCGCCGTCAAGCTGCGGCGGGCCTTCGAGCGACGGTGCGAGGATGCGCGAAAGCATTTGAAGCAGTACGCAAAGCAGCTTGGAGAGGAGCTGGGCGCGGCAAACTCCGGAGGCAAGGGAAATGGCCTGCCGATTGAGGAGATGCACGCCGCGGCGATGGAGAGTTTGCGCGAGCTGGGCGCGTGGCCGCCGCTCGAAGAGGCGAACCTGCACGGATTCCGGCTGAAGGTAAAGCGGCTGCGCTACATTCTGCAGATGGACGCTGAGTCAGAACCGGCACTGCTGGAGACGTTGGGGCTGGTGCAGCGGCGCGTGGGCGATTGGCACGACTGGCTACAGTTGGAGACGCTGGCGCGGGCGACGCTTGACGCCGAACAAGATGCCGCGCTGCTGGAGCGGATCGGCAAGACGACGAAGCGGCGATTCAACCAGGCGATGAAGGCGGCAAACGGCTTTCGGGGAAAGTATCTGACGGCGCCGCGAGCGACGGGGATTTAGGACCGGGGCATAGAGAAGAAAAGCATCCCTCGGGGCCTAAACAGGCTGCGGAAAAACATGGTAGTGGAAGATCGAAGGTTAGCAGGGCCTAAAGGCCAC
>PMHC01000170.1 GCA_003156495.1 Acidobacteriaceae bacterium | reverse complement strand
TAACGGATCGCCTGCAGATCGGCCAGCAATTGCTCCTGGTCAAAGCCGCTTGGCGAGCCCTTGGCGGTTAGCCAGTCTGCCCCCAGCAGCGTGTGCGCTTCGTCGCAGTAGGCATTCCAAAAAGCTGCGGTCATCGTCTTCAACCCACCCCAGGTAACGCAGGTAAAGCCGTTCTCGTCGTATTTGGGCACAAAAACGCAATGGCCGCCCCAACTATTAGGTTCTCCATCGCCGGTCGGGCTCACGAGATCCCAAACAGCTTGGTGCTGGGCGGTTAGCGGCAATGACAGGCCGATGTAGACGCCGCNNCGCAGTGGCCGCCCCAACTGCCAGGCTCGGCGTTGGCGCCGCCGCCGGGAACCATGTCCCACACATCTTGGTTCTTCGCGGTCAGCGGCAGCGAAAGGCCGATGTAGACGCCGCCGAAGAGCGCGATCGACTGGCGAATTTCCGTCAGGTTTTTCGCGTTGGCGTCGGCAAAGGCCAGCAACGCGTTGTTGGCGAATTTATGCTTCTTCCAATCGTTAAGCACATCCAGTTCGATGCCGCCCTGGTCGGTGTCGGGCTCTTGGGGCTTGTATCCGTCCCACTTTTCGTAGTAGTGCAGAATCGAGCTGTCGGGCACGGTAACTTCGCCGGTGGTATTCGCGCTCCAAACCTGTACGGCGTGGGCGCAGCCGGCGATAGTGCAGTCGCCCAATCCCTCTGGATAGGCCGGTTCCGCGGGGTCGGGACCGTTAAGCATCATGCCCCAATCGGTTCTGCCTCGGGTCCAATCGCAGGCGGTCGGTGGGGGCGGTAGCGTGGGCGTTAAATAACTCGCCAGCCGCAGCGTGCGGCTGTCCGTCTTGATGGCTTTACGGCCGAGTTTCATCTTTGAATGGTCTGTCATGGGGAGATCCTTTCCTGCAGGGAACTGATCGTCGAAGGCGATATTGCCGATGATTCAATGAAGGACGACTGTCGCTCGCCGCCATATGGCTGGGCGACGACACTGTCATTGTGTCTTAATTCATCGAAATTCTCTGCAAACGCCCGCGCACTGCAAGAAGAGCAATAGCTGCAAGAAAAGCAATGAAGGAGCAAGAAAAATGGGGCGAGTGATCTTAGGGGCGATTTTGGGCGTGGCGCTGGCGCCGGTGGCGCTTTGGGCCTGGTTCAGCTTCGGCTGTCCGCCGGTGGCGGTGGCCGATAAGCCTCTGCCGATGGAGTCGCTGCTGAACTCCGCGCTGCATGTACGCGTCGGGCGTGAGGCGGCTAAGGCCAAGACCGCTCTCAAGCCGGACGAAGAGACGTTACTGGCCGGAGCGCGAATCTATCGCGATCAATGCGCCGCCTGCCACGGTTTTCACGGCAAGCCCTCGCCCTTTAGCGCGCACATGTATCCGGCGGCGCCGGCTCTATGGGAAAAAGCGGCCAAAGGCGACGCCATCGGCGTCAGCGACAATCCGCCGGCGGAAATTTTCTGGAAGGTCAACAACGGTATTCGCCTGACGGGAATGCCCTCCTATCACAACGTGATACCGGAGACGCAGATCTGGCAGGTCTGTCTGCTATTGGCCAACGCCAACAAACCGTTGCCGGCCGAGGCCGTGATGATTGTGCGCGGCGAGCAGCCGCCCGCCCCGGCCCCGGCGCCTGACGCGCCGCAAGAGCAGCCAAAGCCATAATTTGTCTCTCCGCCGCTCGGCCCCCGTACAATAAAAGCGGAAGCTCGTTCTACCCAGCCGATGGCGGACAAAAAAGACAAACAACCGCGCGACGCCGGACATGGCTCTGGCGATAGCGTGGCCGGCAAAATCTACGACTCGCGGCTGCTGCGGCGGTTGGGTCCGTATCTGCGTCCCTACTGGCTGCAAACCACGATCTCCACGCTGGCCGTCTCGCTCAAATCGCTGTGCGACGTGGCCGGACCGCTTCTGGTGATGGTGGCCGTCGATCGCTATCTGGCGCCCGAGGTCGGCGCCAAGGCTTCGGTCAATGCCGTCGCCCACTGGGTGGCATACAGCAGTCCGCTGGCCGGCGTGCTTCCCGTTGAAGCCGTCGCCGGCGTAACCCGGTTGGCCGCCATCTACCTGGCCCTGTTGATTACGGCCTACCTCTTCCAGTTCGTCCAGATCTACCTGATGCAGTGGATCGGCCAGAAGATCATGTTCGATCTGCGTCGAGAAATCTTCCGCCACATGCAGCGCATGCACGTCGGCTTCTTCGATTCCCAGCCTGTCGGCCGGCTGGTCACGCGCCTGACTTCGGACGTGGACGCGATCAACGACATGTTCACCGACGGCATCCTGGCCATCGTCAACGACATCTTCATGCTGTCGATCATGGCCGTCGTGATGCTGGCCATCAACTGGTGGCTGGCGCTGGTCGCCTTCGCCGTGCTGCCGCTGATTCTCATCGTCACCCGCATCTTCCGCGACCACGTGCGCGAAAGCTATCGCCGCGTGCGCGCCGCCATCGCCCGCATCAACAGCGTCACGCAGGAACACATCAGCGGCATGAGCGTGGTGCAACTCTTTAACCGCGAGCAGCGCTCCTTCAATGCCTTCGAGGCGGTCAACCGCCAGCACATGATCGCCTTCAAAGACACGATCTTCGCCTACGCTCTTTACTACCCGGCCGTCGATCTGCTCTCTTCGGTAGCCATTGCGCTGGTGATCTGGCGCGGCGGCTTCGGCGTGCTGCGTACTCCGCCCACGGTCACCGTCGGCATTCTCATCATGTTCACGCAGTTTTCGCTGCGCTTCTGGCGGCCGATTCAGGATCTGAGTGACAAGTACAACATTTTGCAGTCGGCGATGGCCGCCTGCGAGCGCATCTTCAGGCTGATGGACGCCGAGCCGGAGATCGTCTCTCCAGCGCGTCCCGCGGCCGGCGATGGCTCCAATCGCATCGTCTTCGATCACGTCTGGTTCACCTATCAATCGCTGACTGAAAAGCAGCGCATCGCCATCGATGCGGCAAAAGATCCGGCCGCGATCGCCGCCGTCGCCGGCATCGAGTGGATTCTGCGCGACGTTTCTTTCACCGTCGAACCGGGGCAGACAATCGCCATCGTCGGCCACACCGGCGCGGGCAAAACCACCCTCATCAGCCTGATGATGCGCTTTTACGATGTGACCGCCGGGCGCATCCTGATCGACGGCATCGATTTGCGCGAGCACGATTTGACCGTGCTGCGCCGGCACTTCGCCGTCGTGCTGCAAGATCCCTTTCTCTTTTCCGGCTCGATTGGCGAAAATATTCGCCTAGGCAATCAAGAGATTGGCGAGGAAACAATGCGCAGCGCGGCGCGCGACGTGAATGTTTTGGACTTTATCGAGAGTCTGCCCGGCGGCTTCAGCGAGCCGGTGCGCGAGCGCGGCAATTCGCTTTCTACCGGCCAAAAGCAGTTGATCAACTTTGCCCGCGCGCTGGCCTACAATCCCCGCATCCTCATTCTCGACGAGGCTACTTCGAGCGTCGATACCGACACCGAGCTGCGCATCCGCCTGGCTCTGGACCGCATGGTCGCTGGCCGCACCAGCGTGCTGATCGCTCACCGGCTTTCGACCGTGCAGCGCGCCGATACGATTCTGGTCATGCACAAAGGCAAGCTGCGCGAGAGCGGCTCGCACCAGGAGCTGCTTACTCAGCGCGGTCTTTACTGGAAGCTCTACCAGTTGCAGTATAAAGACCAGGAAGCCGATGTTGCCGCGCCGCCATCTGCGCCGGCCGCGTAGCGTAAATCTTCTATCGGCGCGTAGCAAGTTTTGTGTCAGGGCACGACTTTAGTCGTGCCGTAAAGAGCCCATAAATCAAGGGCTTTAGCCCCTGCGGGAAGATTCCTTCTCAATGCCATCAGAATCTCCGCTTTAATTCGGCAGGATATGATGGAAGAAACTCCGCCGGCGCGAGTTCCTTTCTGGCGGAATGCGGATTCCAATGGCAGATTACTCCACAAGAAAAGTCGAAATCTTCGATACCAGCCTGCGCGACGGCTTGCAGCAACCGGGGCTGGAAATTTCTGCGCGCAGCGCCGTGCGCCTGCTTCAGCGTCTCTCCGCCTTCGGCGTGCGCTATGCCGAAATTGGTTTCGCCGGTGCTAACCAGTTTGTCGGCGACCTTACCGAGGCGCTGGCTTCGGCCGATACCGGCGCAATGCGGCTGGCGCTCTTCGGACGCACGCGCGGCCGCGGCGCCAAGGTGGAAGAGTGGCCCGACATTCAATTCATGGTCGGCAACAAGGCGCGGATTCCCGCGGCGGTGATCGTGGTCAAGTCGCGGCTGCTCGACGTGGAGCGCTCGCTTGAAACTACGCCGGAAGAAAATCTCCTCATGATGCTGGAGACGGTCGCCTGCCTGCAGGATCACGGTCTGGAAGTGATCGTCGATCTGGAGCACGCCATGGACGCCTACTGCGGTCGGCGCGAAAACGGCGCGCCATGCGAACCGGAGCGCAGTCGCGACTATCTGCGTGAAATCGTCGCGCAATGTGTTCGGCAAAAGGTCAGCCGCGTCGTGATTTGCGACACTAACGGCGGATCGAGTCCCGAGGAAGTCTCCGAGGCCGTTGCGAGCCTGACGCACGAATTTCCGCAAGCGGGCTTGGGTTTTCACGGCCACACCGATCGCGGCCTGGGCGTGGCCGACACGCGCGCGGCGATTCTGGCCGGCGCCGGGCACATTCAAGGTACGCTGATCGGAACCGGCGAACGCTGCGGCAACGTCAACCTGACCACGCTGGTCGGCGCGATGCAGTTGCGCGGCGAGGCGGAGTTCGTTTCCGCCGAATCGCTGCGCGGATTGACCGGGCTGGCGCGTTCGGTCTACGCTTCTTTCGGCCTCGATGTGCCGCACGGCGCGCCCATCATCGGGTCCGGCGCATTCGGCACCTGGGCCGGCATGCACGGCTCGAGCGAGCGCAAAAATCCCGGCGCGTACCTGTGGTGCGATCCGGTCCGCGTCGGCGCCAGCTCCATCGTCGGCGTCAATGCGCAGTCGGGCCGCGCCAACATCATGATGCTTTCCGAGTCGCTCGGCGTGTCGCTCAACTCCGTTCAGGCGCAAAAGCTGATGGACGAAAATCAGGCCATGGTCGATGGCGGTGGTTTCACGGCCAGCGAAATCTCCTTCCGCCTGGCCTGCATGAGAACCCTTGGAAGCCTGCACAATTGGTTTAACGTCAAAAGCTGGCGCGTCTTCGACGAGTCGGACGAACTCGGCGGCCGCTTCGTGCAGGCGTTTATGTCGCTGGTGGTCGGCGAATCTTCCGTGGCGACGGCGCGCGCCGAAGGCTCCGGCCCGGTCGATGCGCTAACCAAGGCCATGCGCAGCGAACTCGACAAATGGTATCCGTCGCTCAAGCAAATGCGCCTGGGAACTTTTTCGGTGGCCGCGATCGATATATCCGCGCACGATTCGGCGGCGCATGTGCGCGTCACCGTCAGTTTTCACGCCAACGGCCATGAGCCCTGGATCACCGCCGGCGTCAGCAGCGATTTGAACCAGGCCGCGCTCGACGCCATCGTCGATGGTTTCCACTACTGGCTGCTGGAATCCGCCGCCGAAGAGCGCGTATCGTAACCAGGTAATTTTGATTCTTGGCGTGGTGGTTCCCCGATCTCAAAATCGAGATCGGGGGCACCCTTGATGGCGCAAATTATGCAATTACAGCGCTCGCCGCGCGCTTGAGCGGTTATTTCGGCTGCGTTTTCAGCAAAAATTCGTAGCGCGCCCGCGTCGTATCCGCGCCGTGCGCGATTTCTTTGTCCAGATGCAGCACTTCGTTCTTGCGGTCGAAGCGCGGCCACTTTGGCAATCCTGGCCCGTTGGGATCGCCGGTTTTGGCGAAGTTCGTCCAGTAGCTCATCATTGCATCGCTCAGATGACGGTCTTTAGGCCGCCACGTCGCTCCGGGGCGCGTATCGAGCACGCCAAAGACATATTCGATATCGTCGGAATGGAAGGCGGAGCTTTCGGAATGAAATTTGCTGGGCGGCGCGGCCAGCTCGAAATGATAGCGATAGACTGGCGCATCGCCTGTTTTAGCGTGAGCCTCGATCCACTTCCATGTCCCGAAAGCGATAAACATATCGCCTTCGTAGTCGCTCGCCGAGCGCTGCGCCTGCGCGTCTGTTTCGCCCGGATAGAGCGCAAGAAATTCCGCGGCGCGGTCGCCGAAGTTTTTCTCCGCCTCTTTCTTCCATTGCGCGACGGTCATTTCAGGCGCGAATCCCTCGTCGCGATTCCAACCCGCCAGCAGCGGCACATGCGCCTGCCGGCCGGCGGCGTAGGTGGCGGCCACTGGCTCGGTCAGCACCTTTCCGTCGATCACCGGCGAAAACCAGGGTGTGCCTTTTTTCCCGGCGGCGGCGAGAATCGTCGCGGTCGGCAAGGCGCGCAATTCCGCCAGCGTTTTTGCGCCCGTCGTGGCCGCCCATGCGCTGTCGATGGTCGCTTGTTGCGCTACGGGCTTGCCGCCCAAATCTTCGCCCAGCGCCGAACCGCTTTCGCCGATCGCTTTATCGAAGAGCCCTCGCGCCATCGGCGAAACCATCAGCGTGCTCACGGCGAATGAGCCCGCGCTTTCGCCAAAGATCGTCACGTTGCCCGGATCGCCGCCAAAACGCGCGATGTTCGCCTTCACCCATTTGAGCCCGGCGATCATGTCCATCAAACCATAATTGCCGGCCGCGCCGTTGCCTTCTTTAACTAATCCTTCGGTAGCCAAAAATCCAAAAACGCCGAGCCGGTAATTGATCGTGA
>PMHC01000223.1 GCA_003156495.1 Acidobacteriaceae bacterium | reverse complement strand
TATGTGGGCAACGAAACCGAACACCTGTCGGTGCTCATCGACGATAACCCCGAGTGGGCTACAAAGATTCCCGTGAATTCATCCTTGGGGGACATCTACGAGGACCAGAGTTGGGCGACGGCGAGCTACAATTCGCTGCAGGTTAGCGTGGATCAGCACGCGTGGCGCGGCCTACAAGTACAGTCCAGCCTGGAGTGGTCGCATACCATCGACATCACCGGCTCCAGCAACGTCTCCTATGGCAATCCGGCGCTGGGCAATCCGATCAGCGCCAAGTGGAACCGCGGCAACTCCAGTGCGGATGTGCCGTGGGCCTGGAAAACCAACTTGATCTACCAAGCTCCTTCGTTCAAGGAAAAGGGCAAGCTGATTGAAGAGACGGCAGGCGGCTGGCAGTTGAGCGGCATCATGACCTTGCAGAAGGGCAGCCCGTTCTCGATCGGCCAGTGGGACACGGACCCCGGAGTCGGCATGTGGGATAACCGCGCCGATTCCGTCGCGGGCGTGGCCCCCCACATGGGCAAGGGCAGCCACTGGGATTGGGTGAACCCGAACAAAGGCTACTTCAACACGGCCGCCTTCACCCTTCCCACATCCTGCAACGACAATACGCCGGGATGGTGCGGCTTTGGCGACACCGGCAAGAACGCCTACTGGGGACCGGGCGTCTTTGGCATCGATGCGTCGATCATGAAGAACTGGGTTCTACTGAACGGCAAGACCTTCCAGTTCCGCTGGGACGCCTTCAACGCCACCAACCATCCGAACTTCTCGGGCCCGTCGTCCACCGTGAATCAGGCCGCGGGTACTTTTGGCGTGATCAGCAGCACGAACGGCAATGCTCGTATCTTCCAAGGCGCGCTGAGACTCACCTTCTAACCATGCAACAATAGGCCCGGACGAGGAAACTCATCCGGGCCTAGCCATTGCTGCTGCATCCCTAAATACAAAAAAATCGCCAATCCAACTTTCGCCGGATGCCAGTTCTATTGAACGAGGCATAGACTCCTCTACGATATCGAAACCTCAGGGATCAAGGAACGCACGGCGACGTCTGTAACCATGCACTAGGGACGCGTCTCGCGGCGAGCAGTCATCAATAATTCTATTCGGCAGTACCCTGGGGTATGGGAGGCTAACAACTTGATGAAAAAAATCGTCCGTTTCATCTGGACTTTTGCGTTTTTTTTCTTGTTTCTGATGGGCTTCGGCTCAGCGACGCGGGCACAGAATGCAAACTCCGGAGAGATCAAAGGCATCGTGACTGACACCACGAATGCCGTCATTCCCAAGACCAGCGTAGTGATTATCAATAACGAAACTGGCGTGACGACCAATACGGAAACCAACGCGATCGGCATCTATGACGCACCTTCGCTGCCCATCGGGCAATACACCGTCACTTTCAGCAAGACGGGATTCCGCAGCGAAATACGCAAAAGTATTGCCCTTTCCATTCAATCCATCGCGGTAAACGCCTCGCTGAAGGTCGGCCAGACCGCCGAAGAAGTTGTGGTCACCAGCGACGTACCGCTTTTACAGACCGAAGATTCGGCGCAGCACACTGAATTCGACACCAAGGCTATTGAACAAGCGCCGGTTGTAGGCGGCATCTGGTACAGCGAATTGACCAATATTCTGCCGGGCATCAACGGCGGCGGCAGCCAGGACGCCTCAGGCCAGGGCGTGGGCGTCAACGGCGCGGAAGGGTATATGGGCTCCTTCCTGCTCGACGGCATGGTGGCACAGCAGCCGCGCGACGTCAATGCCAGCGACAATTATCCGCCGATCGACGCCATCAGCGAAGTCAGCGTCCAAACCAGCAACTCGGGCGCGCAATACGGCAATGGCACGGCCAGCTTTAATGCCATTATCAAAAGCGGCACCAATCAATTTCACGGAACCCTTTACGAGTTCAACCAGAACGACTATTACAACGCGAGAAATTACTTCAATCCCGCGCCGGGATCCGTAGCGCCTCTGCGCTGGAATGAGTTTGGCGGCAGCATCGGCGGTCCTATCAAGCACAACAAGCTCTTTTTCTTTTTTGCTTTTCAGTCCAATCCCAATACCTCATCAGCCGTTTACACCACGACGGTGCCGACGCGCGGCGAAAACGGCACGACGGATATGACCTCCGGCTGCTTTCCTACCGCAATAACGGGAGCCAGCTACACCTATAGCGCCAGCAGCGGCTATTGCCTTTCGGGTACGCTCGATTCGGTCGCCACCAAGATCCAGAAATATTTTCCGGCGCCGAACAATACCTCGACATCGGGACTTTATACGTATAACTACAAGAGCGTACAAAGCAGCAACACCTCTTCCAAGTGGTACGTCGGCAAGGTTGATTACGTCCCCAACCAGAAGCACCGGATTTCCGGCACTTACCTGTATCTCCCGATCAGCCTGGCCTACGGCGTCGATGCCTTCTGCTCCCTGGGCTTCGATTGCAGTCACGGCAACAATTACAACGAAGATGGGCAGGTAACCGACGTTTGGACGATCAGCCCCACCATGATCAACGAAGCCCGCATCGGCGGCGTGCGCGAGTTCGATAAGTACATTCCGAACAGCTATGGCAAGGGCTATCCTACGACGATCGGCCTGGAACCGACTTATGGAGCCAATGCTCCGGCCGATATCTTCCCCACCATCTCGATCACCAGCAGCAGCAGTATTGGCGGCATCGGCATCAACGGTGGCACGCACGCAGTGCTGGCCGACGGCTCGCTGGCCGAATCGGATGTGCTGACCTTGGTTCGCGGCAAGCACACGCTTAAGGTCGGCGGCGAGTTCCAGAAGAACTACCAGAACTATACCGGCTGGGGCGATGTCAGCTCGGGCAGCTTTGACTTTACCAGCCAAACTACGAATATTTCCTACGCCGACTTTCTACTGGGCGAGGTCTACGGCTGGTATGTGTACGACGATGTTGAAACCGGCGCTCGCATGTGGAACCTGGGCGCCTTCGCGCAGGACGATTACAAGATCCTGCCCAATCTAACGCTGAACCTCGGACTGCGCTACCAGCGTCAGGGCGGCTGGAGCGAGGTCAACAACAAGTGGGGGACCTTCGACCCGACGGTGGTTAACAAGGGACAATGGGCCAACAGCGCGCTGGGCGCGATGACCTATGGCGGTCAAAACGGCCGCAATACGATTCAGGATGGCGCTAATGAGTGGGTTCCACGCATCGGCTTCTCCTGGGCGCCATCCGCTAACTGGGCGATTCGCGGAAGCTATGGCATTTCGGATGCGCCGTGGTCGGCCGATCCCTATACTGCAGCTCTCGGCGTCGGCCTTAACCCGAACGGCTCGGAAGGATGGTCCTCCTCGGCTGCCTTCTTGTTGAAGGATGGGCCGGGCGCCGGCGCGGTCAGCTATCCTACGCTTTCCACCCTGACCAACTATGCCTATAACTACAAGGAAGTAAGTTACTATCCTCGCAAGCGGCAGAACACCTATTACCAGCAGATACTGCTCTCTGTGCAACGTCAGTTCCCACTGCGCACGCTGCTCGATGTCAGCTATGTCCACAACAAGGGCACGCATCTGGGCTTCACGCGCGACATCGATCAGAACCCGGCCAGCAAGATGACCTCCGGCACCAACTGCTATAGCGGCGTCAGCGAGTATCCGCTCTTTTGCTCGATTTCCGCCGTGTTGTATGACGGCTATTCAAACTATGACGCGCTTCAGCTACGCGTGGAAAAGAAAGCCTCGCACGGCCTGAGCTTCATTTTTAACTATGCCTACTCGAAGACGCTTGACACCGGTACCGGATCGGGCAGCGACGCCGCGGTTGATGTTTGGCAAAACGCCTTCGACACGCAAGCCAATTACAGTTTGTCGACCTTGAACATGAAGAACTCGATCAACGGTTCGGCCACCTACGAATTGCCCTTCGGCGCGGGTAAGCAATTCACTCTGCGCGGCTGGAGCGACGAGGTTTTAGGTGGATGGCGTCTGACCGGCGTTTATCAGGTACATAGCGGCATTCCCTTTACCGTAACCACATCGAATAACGGTTCGGACCTAAGCGGTTCGGGCGCTAACGAGTGCGGCTGCGAGTACTCGTGGCTGCCTAACGTTGTCGGCACTCCGAAGCTGTCGCATCCAACCATTTCAGAGTGGTTCAATGTCGCCGCCTTCCAAACTCCAACCTCGGGCACCTTCGGCAACGAGCGCCGTAACTCGTTGCTGGGGCCGAGCTGGCGCGATCTGGATCTGAGCCTGGGCAAAAACTTCCAGATTGTCGATAAAGCGCGGTTTGAGTTGCGTCTCGATTCCTTTAATATCCTCAACCATCCCAACTTCGAGCAACCCGCTACAGCTACGGGCACAAACGTAACCGGCGGCGGCGTAATCAACTACGCCAACGGCGCTCGCAACATTCAGATCGGCGGACGTCTCACCTTCTAACCTTTACTAACCGGCATAAAATGGCGGAATGCAAACCAATCTTCGGTCTGCATCCCGCCATACTTATTTAAATATCGACTAGCATTTTTACCAATAACGTATAGAATTCATGATCGCCGAGTTGACGCGAAGATCAGTGAGCGGCAACCTTCAGCACGATTCGGCACTCTACAGAATCGGTAAAAATGCTCTAACCGCTTTAGCGGCGATGCGGCAGACGCACTTCGATGTGAACGCCGTTGCCCGGCGCAGTGGTCAAATGGAATTTTCCCCCCGAGCGTTCCACTCTCTCTTTCATGCCCTTCAACCCGAAGTGATGGCTGTCCATCTGCCCGGGATTGAAACCGCAACCATCGTCATCCAAATTCAAAAACAGTTCGCGACTCTTGTAAGTTAGTGCTACGCTGACGTGCGCAGGGTGGCCGTGCAACATCGCGTTGTAGACTGCCTCCCGGGCCGTCATCAGCAGATCGTGCGCCACCGGCTCGCTGATTGCCAATGGCGTCCCCTCCATGCGCCAGGCGATGGGAATTTTGAATTCGCTGCCAACCTGGCGCGTCATGCTTTCCAGCTTTTCGCCAAGACTGGCGGCGTCGCTCGGTTTGCGCAGGTTCCAAATTGCGTCGCGGGCCTCGTTAATGGTGTTGCGTATCTGAAGGCGGGCGACATCCATCAGGCTGGTATCCGCACTGTCTTTCACGTTCTTCATGGAAAGCGCTTCAAGCAGCGCCGAAACTCCCGTGCATCCCTGAATCACGGTATCGTGCATCTCGCGGGCCAACCGGCTGCGTTCTTCGAGCACCGCCTCAAAACGGGCCCGCACATGCCGCACACGAGCTTGGTAGGTTGCAAAGATAAGCAGCACGAGCAACGCGACACAACCGGCAATGAACCACCATGTGCGGTAAAAAAACGGCCGCTGGATCACATCAATTGTGGTTTCTGATACCGCGCTGGGATTGCTGATGTCGAAAACGCGCACGCGAAAGCGATAGCGCCCCGGCGGCAGGTTGGTGTAGTCGGCCGTGCGCGCCGAAGTAACCGCACTCCATTGTTTTTCAAAACCGTCGAGCTGGTAGCGGAAGCGCAACCCCTGCTGCGATCGCAACAAAATCGGCGCAAAGGCGATTTCCAGACGGCTGTTGCCGGGCCGCAGCACAACCGGAGCCGCCATCGAAGCCGGCTGACCGTCGGCCAATACCGCCTGAATGTGCAGCAGCGGCGGCGGCAGCATTTCTCGCCGCGAAACCACAATACGAATAGGTCCCAGATTGCTCGGCAGCCAGACGTCGCCCGACGACGTGATGCAGCCGGAAGACTGCGTGCCGCCGTAAATCTCCATATTCGCCGCGATCTCTTCGGTGGAGTAGAAGGTAAGCGCAAAATGCCGGGGAAAACTCTCTGCCTCGGCATCCAATTCGTGGCGGTTCAACATTGAGACCCCGTTGGGTCCACTGATCCACAAATGGCCCGCGTTATCTTCGAGAATTTGATAGATCGCATTGCCGGCCAAACCGTCTTCAGCCGAGTAGTGCGCTATTTTCCCGCCGTGGTAACGGTATAGGCCGTTATCCCGCGTACCGAACCACAGGCCGCCTTCCGGATCTTCGTGAATCGCCCAGACCTTCATCTGCGCCAGCACGCTGGTGGCCGTATCGTGCAAAAAATTGCCGCCGCGCATGTGACTCACGCCGCGATCGGTGCCGATCCACAAATCGCCGTTGTGGTCTTCAAGCAGCGCGCGCGTGCTAAAGTAGGCCAGCCCGTCGCGCATCTCGTAACTGACAATGCGCAGGCGGCCGTTCAGCCACAAAATGTGATTGATCCCTTCGTCGGCGGCCACCCACATGCTTCCGTCGCGATCCTGCGCCATGGCGCGGACAAAATTGTTCGACAGGCCATCGCGCGTGGTCCAATGCGCCGTATGGCCCTCCGCGATCCGATAAACGCCTTCGCCGTCGGTCCCCACCCACAGAGCGCCTGTGCGGTCGCGATAGACATTGCGCACATGCGCACCGCTAACTCCCGGCAGAGTGCTGGGGCTCAACTGGCTATTCCGCATCTGGAAAAGCGACGAGGAACCAATCCAAAAACTGCCGTCGCGATCCTGATAAATCGTTCCGAAATCGGAGTCGTTGGCCTGGGGCAGCGAAACAATATTTGCCTGCGCCTGGGTTAGCCGCAACATGCCGGCCTGTGTGCCAATCCAAAAGTTTTTCTCTGTATCCTCGTAAAAATTCAGCACCGTGTTGCTGGGCAGCGATGCGGGCGCCGTAATCTGCGTTAAGCGGCCGGCGCGGTACTCGTATATGCCCTGCCCGATGGTGCCAATCCACAACACGCCGTCTGCGGTCTGGCGTAAGACACGCACGGTTCCGGCAATGCCGCTAACGCGGCTGAATCTTTTTTCACCCTGTGCCATGCGGTTCAATCCCGAAACCGTGCCCACCCAGATCGTTCCGTCTTTGGTTTGCACGATGGATTTCACGCGGTTCTGGCTGGCTTCTCCGCGCAGCGTGTACTCGGTCACCGCCGCGCCATTCAAGCTGAACAGTCTTGAACCACCTACCCACAACCGGTCGCCGCGGTCACGATAGATGGCGTGAACAGCCAGCGGCGCAATGCCGGCCGCACCGTCAATGCGGACGAATCGGCCGTGTTCCAGCCGCAGCAGACCGTTGTCGGTGCCTATCCAGATTCTTCCCGCCGCATCTTCGGCAATCGTACGGACAAAATCGTTGCTCAGTCCATCGCGCGTGGTCCAGGAGCGGAATTTTCCGCCCGCGTAATGCGCCAGCCCTCCGCCCTCGGTCCCAATCCAGAGTGTCCCGTCGCGCGCCACCATCAGGCAGAAAATGCTGTTCTCTTGCAGAGCGGAGGTGTTCTGCCGATCGAAAACCGTGAACTGCNNTTTGGGCAAAGGCCTGCACTGTTTGCTCAGACAGGCCGTCGGAAGCATGCCACACATGGCGCGTGTAGCCAGCAAAGGCGCCGGACTGCGCGGCAACATATCCCGCTATACATGCCAACAAACAGGCGGCAACCACTCGCAATCTTTGCATCGCGGCACTCAGTATACGGCAACCCCCAAACGGCTGGCTTCATTTGCACCCAGCGCGGAACGCACTGACGATAAAATCCAGCCTCGATCCGACTTTCGGCGGATTCGTGAAGTGCGGAATAGGAATAAATTGAATCTTTCTCGTTAGAAGATAGCGCGAACTCTCGTTTGAAAATGCGCTTTCAGGACACGGAGTCCAATTATGTTTTTCTTCCCGCACGCTTTCGCAAAAACTTTCGGCATCTTTTGGAAGCAGAAAGTACTCTGGACAAGTTTCGTTTTCACCGCCGCGTTTTTTTCACTTGCGCCAGCCTGCGCGCAAAGCGCGAACACGCCGATCCGCATCGACGCCAGCCAGCCTTATAGCGAAGCGACGCCCGCGCTGTACGCGGCAGGCGCGGCGACATCGCCATCGGGAACCGTTCTTGGCGTCAACAGCCGCTTTTTAACCATCGACGGAAAGCCCTGGCTACCGTCGATGGGAGAATTCCATTTCTCGCGCTATCCGCGGGCACAATGGGAAGAAGAGATTCTCAAGATGAAAGCGGCGGGCATTAACGTCGTCGCAACCTACGTAATTTGGATTCATCACGAGGAGGTCGAGGGACAATTCGATTGGACAGACCAGCGCGATCTGCGCGTCTTTGCCGGACTTTGCGCCAAACACGGCATGTACCTGGTCGCGCGCATCGGGCCGTGGGATCACGCCGAGGCGCGCAATGGCGGTTTGCCCGATTGGGTGCTCAAGCAGGGAGCAACCCGCGTCAACGATCCCGTCTATCTGGCCTCGGTCCGCGCCTGGTACGGGCAAATCGGCGCACAACTCAAGGGACTGCTCTGGAAAGACGGCGGTCCGGTCATCGGCATTCAACTCGAAAACGAATACGCCAAACGCGGCCCCGACGCAGGAATTGCGCACATTCTGGAGTTGAAAAAAATCGCGCTCGCCAGCGGGCTTGATGCACCGTTCTATTTCATCACCGGTTGGGACAATGCCGTGGTGCCGCCAAAAGCAGTCCTTCCGCTCTATGGCGGTTATCCCGCCGCGCCGTGGGACGATTCCATCATCAAGTTACCACCGGCCGACATTTACGCTTTCCGCTTTCATAGCCGCGTGGCAGCAGCCAACGACGCCATCGGCCAAAGTGAACCCTTTCCCCATCATTCTGACTTAGATCAACTGCCTTTTCTCACCGCGGAAATCGGCGGCGGCATTGAAGACACCTATCATCGCCGCCCCATCATTTCGCCCGATAGCATTGCGGCCATCTTTCCAGTAATGCTGGGCTCCGGCGTCAATCTCTACGGAACTTATATGTTCCAAGGTGGAGAAAATCCCGACGGCAAGCTCACCACGCTTCAGGAATCGCAAGCAACCGGCTACCCCAACGATCTGCCCATCAAGTCCTATGACTTTCAAGCGCCGCTAGGTGAATTCGGCGACGAGCGCGCCTCCTTGCGCAAGCTGAAAATCTTTCACTATTTTCTTAACGATTTTGGCTCCGATCTGGCCCCGATGACGGTGCATGCTCCAGAATCCGAGCCGCGCAATGTCGCCGATCTTTCCGTGCCGCGCGCCTCGGTGCGCTCGCGTGGCGACGCTGGTTTCATCTTCTTCAATAATTACCTCCGCAACTACGCGATGCCCACCTGGCACGCCGCGCAATTTGAAATTCGCCTGCCGGCCTCGGATGGAAAAACCGCCGGCACGCTCTCCATTCCCCGGCATCCAGTCGATCTGCCATCGGGCTCCTATTTCATCTGGCCTTTCAATTTCCGTAGCGAGGGCGTCAATCTTCGCTACGGCACGGCGCAACTGTTCACGCGCCTTGTGCAGCGCGGCGTTACGACTCTATATTTCGAGGCCATTCCCGGAGTTCCCGTTGAGTTCGCCTTCGAGTCGGCTACGGTTCGCTCCATCAAGGCATCAAGCGGCGAAACCACGCGCGGCGCAGGCGAGATTTACGTAAGCGGAATCAAGCCGGGTGTCAATTCGCGGATCGACATTGTTTCCGCGCAAGGCAAAACCATCCGCTTCGTGGCGCTTACCGCCGAAGAGGCGGAAAACGCCTGGAAGGCACGCATCGACGGCGAAGATCGGCTGCTCATCACGAGCGCCGATTTCTTTGCCGACACTGAAGCGAGCCCCGCTCGCATCTGGCTGCGCTCCCGGAGCAATGCGAATTTTGCATTTACCGTTACGCCGCCCGTTGCTTCATTGAAGGCGAACTTGACCCTGGTAACAACGGAGAAAAATGCGCTCAGCATTGCTTATGCAGCGCGGGCCCACGCGCGAAAGATCGCGCTCGACATCCATCAAATTCAGGCCGCTGGCCTGGCGTCTCCAGTGAAGCTGGGGCCCGCGCATCCTCAAGGCGTCGCTGTTGCCCCCGATGCCGGCGACCTGCCTCATGCGGCGCGATGGACAATCACCCTGCCCGCCCATGCGCTCGACGGATTGAGCGAGTTGTATCTGCAGGCCGACTATCAAGGCGATGTCGCGCGTTTCTCCGCCGATAGCCATCTGCTGACCGATAACTTTTATAACGGCCAGCCGTGGACGATTGGGCTGCGGCGGTTTCTTGACCGGCAATCTTCCCGCGCCTTTGAACTAAGCATTCTGCCGTTACGCAAAGATGCTCCGGTTTATTTCGAGCTTACGCCGCCGCCGCCCTTCACACCCGACGGCCAGATCGTCAAGTTGAACCGCGTCCAACTTATTCCCGAATATCAGTTGGAGTTAGAAAGCGGCTCTGAAAGCGCCGAGCCCAAATGAAGGCCCGCGCATTTGCTACCATATTTTCGCTGGACTTATGAGGGAAACGCCATTGTCAATTTACCGTACCTTTTCCCAAATCTGCGTTGTTTTGATCCTTTGTTCCTGTACTGTTCTTATCCGCGCTCAAGGTTATGCCATCGGCGCGGATGTTTCTTTTCTCGCTCAATGCGAGCAAGACGGCGTTGTCTTTAAAGAAGGCGGTCAAACGCAAGATGTGCTGGCCATCTTGCGCGAGCACCGCTACAATTGGGTGCGGCTGCGCATCTTTTACGATCCAGCAGCGGCAGCAGACCGGCTACCCAACGACCTTCCGTACACGCTCGCTCTCGCCCGGCGCGCCAAGGCAATGGGCTTCCATCTATTGCTCGATTTTCATTACGCCGACAGTTGGGCCGATCCCAGCAAACAACCCATTCCAGCGGCCTGGAGCCAGCTCAATCACAAGCAGCTCACGCGGCAGGTTTACCGCTATACGCGCAAGACCCTTTCCGCCTTTGCCCGGCAGGGTACGATGCCCGAGATAGTGCAGGTCGGCAACGAAATCACTCATGGCATGTTGTGGCCCGACGGCAAACTACCCGACAACTGGGATAACTTCGCCGATCTGCTCAAAGCCGGAATTGCGGGCGTCGAGGCGGGCCGGAAATCCGCGCCCAAACCGCGCATCATGATCCATATCGAGCGCAGCGGTGACTATGACGCCGCGGCCGACTTCTTCGATCACCTGATTGCCCGCCAGGTTCCCTTCGACATCATTGGACTTTCTTACTATCCGTTTTGGCATGGCAATATTGCTCAGTTGCGCGGCACTCTGAATAGACTCGCGCAGCGCTATCACCGTCCGCTCATCGTGGTTGAAGCCGCCTACAATTGGACGCCTGGTGGAATGCAGGGCAAGGAAGCGGAGTTTCCAGAAAGCCCGGCGGGACAATTAGCCTTTTTGCGCGCGGTCGATGCCGCTGTTCGCGCCGTTCCCGACGGTTTAGGTCAGGGCGTTTTCTGGTGGGAACCGGCGGCGGAAAAAGAACTGCGCGGGCGCGGCTTCTTCGACGATAACGGAAATGTACTGCCGGTCATCAACGCATTCGACACACACCAGCAGCCATAGAGAATTTTCTACGATGCACGCTGCAATTGAAGATTGATGCACAAGAACAAATGCCGGCCGGCAACATACGCGATTTGCGCCGGCGGCTGGAATGGGGCAAGCTAAAAAAATGACGAGTGAGCGTATAGACGCGATGGAAACAACAGAAGCGGCAAAGATCAAGGTTCTGATTGTCGATGACCATCCCATCATGCGCGTCGGCATCGCGGCCATTATCGACGCCACACCCGACATGACAGCGATTGCCCAGGCGGGAAGCGGCGAAGAAGCACTCGAGCTTTTTGAAAAATATCTTCCCGACATCACGTTGATGGATCTGCAACTGCCGGGAATCAGCGGCGTCGAGACGATTCGGACCATCATAGCGCGCCACCCGGAGGCCAAGTTCGTCGTCCTCACCACCTACGAAGGCGATGAGGACATCTATCAGGCGCTTGAAGCCGGTGCGCGCAGTTACATCGTCAAAGGAATGCCGCATGACACTTTGGTGAGCGCCTTACATCGCGTTCACGCCGGCGGACGATTTCTTCCGCAACCCGTTTCGCGCACCCTTTCCTCGCGCGTTCCCAACTCCGACCTCAGCGCGCGGGAACGCGAAGTGCTCAATTTGATTGAGAAGGGAAAAAGCAACAAAGAAATCGCCGCGGACCTTGGCATTACCGAGTCCACCGTAAAATGCCATGTGAGCGTCATTCTAATGCGGCTAAACGCCAGCGACCGCACGCAGGCCGTGGTGACGGCGCTGCAACGCGGATTAATCCGTCTGTAAAAACTCAGCGGCTTTCATGCGCGCCCTGTTCACTGTTCACTGTCCACCGCACTCAGCAGCCGCACCGGTCCCAGTAGTCCGGAAGGCAACAGCGGCGAATCGGCCTTGTAGGGAGCAAAAGACGCGAAGGTGTACTTTCTCGGTGCCCAGCTTTGCTGGTCGCCGATAATGCGGTTCACCCACAGATTCGTTACCTGAATCACGAGTTGATTGGCGCCCGGCTTGAGCGCCTCGGTCACGTCGATCCGGTAAGGCGCCTTCCACACAATGCCCAGGTACTTGCCGTTGACCGCGACCTCGGCCAGCTCGCGCACATCCCCCAGATCGAGCCACAAGCGAGCGCCCGCCGTCAGCATTTCAGCCGGAATCTTAATCGTCTTCGAGTAAGTAGCCGAGCCGGAAAAATATTTGATGCCGGGATCGCGATTCTCGCTCCAGGAAGCGAGCCGGTCGAAGGCCGCCGTCTCCGGCGCGCCGCGGCCGGGCTGGAAGCTAACCATCCAATTTGTATTGAGCGGCTCGTCAAGCGCGGTCACCGCGTTCTCTTTCGTCTCAGGCAGCGGCCGCGTCTCGGGCAGTAGCCGCGACTCGATCGTGGCCGCCTTGCGGAAAACGACAAATGTTGTTCCATAAGGATCGAGCGCCAACGGCAGAACCGTCCGTCCGTTCACTATTCGATAAGACACGGGCCATCGCTCGCCCGTCGCCGCGTCCCACAGCTCCGGCGCCTTGCCCGTCACGCGGAAGGTTGCTTCAAGATTTTCGGCGCGATCCTGGCGATTGTCGACAAAATAAATTTCGCCGTCGTCCAGCTTGCGATGCACAAACATCAACTCTGCATCAGCCTCTGGTTTGGCATATTCGAAGTCGCGCGCCTCGCCCAGTTCGGCCAGCACATCGTTGGCGCTCATCCCCGCGTAAACGATTCCCTTCCCCACGCGATGCGCGGAACGACCGGCCACAGCACTACGGCCCCAAAGCCGGTCGGCAACCCGCTGAAACTCCCGCTCGTCATCGGCGAGGCTGGGCGAACCCGCCGGCCGGTTGCCGACAATAACCGCGCCCTGTCTGGCCAAGTTCTCAATCTGACGCAAAACCGGCAGCGTCATTCGCTGGCTGCGTCCGCCCAGGTAAAGAATGCGGTAACTGGTTCCCCCCGTCGTAACCAGACGGCCGTCTTTGAACGAAAGCTGATGCAGCAGCACGTCGCTATTAACGAAGTCGAAACCGTAGCCTTCGGGCGCATCTGCGATCGGCTTCCATCCGAAAACAGCCGTCAGCGGCCCCTCCTCGCCGTAGAAGTAGGCCACGTCGGCGTAGAAATGCCCCTGCTGCAGCAGGTAGGAGCAACGCGAAAGATAGCTCACCCACGGCTTGGCCTCCTCGGCCCAGCTCTCGTTGCGGTTGAACCAGAGCCCGTAAGGCCCCAGCGTCAGCCCCGGCGCCATGTCGGCCGCCGGCTGGTGCGCAGACTCGTGAATCTCGAAGCGGTTGACGCCCAGCGCAAACTCAAGATCCGCGACCGGCTTGAGATTGTTCGGAGAAAAAGACCATGCCGGTCCGCTCGAAGTCATCGACTCGGCGCCGACAATATTCTGCCCGTAGATGTGCGCCACCGAAGCCGCGCCGCGCAAATCGGAAACGTAGTCCACATCCGGCCCCGGCCGGCCCGCGTAGGTCCACATCGCGCCCATGGGCACGTCGGCGTGGCTGCGCATCTCTATATCGTCGCCCAGCGACGGCCGGTGATACTCGAGCGCCTCGCTGTAGTAGCTCATACCGTGGCCGTGCAGATCTTCGGCAATCGCGCCGTAATGATTTTCGGCCAGCAGTTGACCGATCGTGCGCCGGAAGTCCCAAAGAAAACGGTCCGTGTCGGCCGTGCTCTTGATTACAACGCCGGTCAGCGCCGGCAGCCAGGGCCGCGCATCGTAGCCGCGCCGCTGCTTGAACTCATCCAGCATGTTATCGGTCCAATTTTGCGGGCCAACCTCAATGCTGTCGGTCAGCATGTAAGAAACGCCTTTGCCGCCCATCATCTCCGCGCCGACGGTCTCGGCGTACATCTTCAAGTAACCGTCCACGTAATTCTTCACGTACGTGCGGTTCAGCTTGTCGACCTCAAGTCCGGTAGCCTCGGCCGGAGCCGGGCCGTTCATGTGGCCGGTCAGCGAGCTGCCGATGCGCAGCACCAGCCAGTTGCCGGCCGGCGGCGTCCACTCGATGCTTCCGTCGGCGGCCATCTTGCCGGTCAAATCGATTACGTCGCCGGGCGCAACAGCAAATTCAGAAGCTGTTTTGGGATCGTGAATAGAAAAAAAGTTGCGCGAGTTAGCAAAACCCGCGCGCTTCTCCCACTCGTTCATCCGCGCGCCGCCGGTCAGGATCAGCTCCGTGATCTTGTGCTCGTGGTCGGCAACTCCGGCCGGCTGCGCGGGAAAAACCAGGCGGAAGTAGCGCGCTGTGACAGCTTCAAAAACCGCCGTGCACTGAACCAAACTCGAAAAAGGCAGATCGGCGACCTTGCGAAAATTCGCGCCGTCGTCACTGGCCTCAAGCCGCGGCGGAATGGCGTTGCTCTCGTGATCGAAAACGCTGATCGTATCGTTCAGGCTGGCCAACGTCACGGCCTGAATCGACTGCGGCCGACCGTAATCGAAGTTGACCCAACTCTCGCTGCCCGTGGAACTGGCTTTGAGCGTCAACGCCGCCGTAGCAATGTCGCCGTCGGAAAGCGCCGCGACATTAACCACACCGCCGCTCGAGGTAATTTGCGGATTCAACTCGGCCTGCAACTTGTCGCCGGCGGGAATTTTGTAAGCTATGACCGCCACGTCGGCATAGAAACGCGGTGGCGGAACAACTTTGCCATCAGGAGAGCGCCGGCCGGCGATGCTTAAGTTCTGAAAGCTGCCGCTTTCCTCGGGCGGATGCGCCAACACGCCCTTGAATGGCCGTTCGCCCTCGATGCGCGTCGCGCTCCAGACCATCTTCTTCATACCCTGCGCGGCGGGCACCCAGGGACCGCCGGTTTCGCTCCAGCCGGGCGAGCTGGCGATAGCCACTTCCATATCGAAACTGCGCGCCTTGGCGACAGCGGTTTTAAAAGCCTGCTTCCACTCCGGCGTCATGTAGATCAGCCGCTGAGGAACCACCTGCGGCGTGTTGATCGCGCCTTCGAAGATGGTTACGCCGCCCAATCCCACGCGGTGCATCCACTCCAAATCGAGATTGATCCCCTCTTCGGAGATGTTGCCGTTCATCCAGTGCNNGCCACCAGACGCGCGGCCGCGCCCCGTTTGGTGGATCGAGAAAACCGCCCAGCAGCGCATCCGGTTGCCGGATCGCGCCTTGCTGCCCGGTGGCGACTGTTTGCGCCGAAAGAAAGCCACTCGCCGTGAATACGGCGCAAAAAACAGCAACCAGCGCGAACCCTGAGTTTTTCATCGCCAAACGATCCCTTCGCCTGCCCATGGCAATAATTGACGCACAAAGAGTTCTGCGCCAGCGGAACACGATGCCGCTTTCCATTCTCTTCCAGAGAAGGCGGTTTTTGAAGTCCTGGGAAATATTGATTTAGAAGGTAAACGCGAGGCCGGCGCGCAGGCTGCGCTGATCCTGCGCAAAGACCACCAGCGAGCCGTCGCTCAGGATGTAGGGTTGGTAGCCCTGGGCCAGCAGATTGTTGATGTCGAGCAACGCCTCCAGACCGCCCGAGCCGGAGCGTGTCAGGCGAATCGGCTGGCGAAAATGAAGGTTAAGGAAAGGCGCCGCCGCATCTCGCGCAAAGGGATTGACAGCAGTAACGGTATCGTCGGCCTGCCAGCGATAGCTGGCGCGCCAGCGCGTTCCCGTGCCGTCCAATGTGCCTGAAAGCGCAATCGAGTAAGTTTGCGCGCGCCGGGGACGAACTGAGTTCAGCGCCTCGTTCAGCGCCACCTGTCGTGGCAGCGCCGGCATCACCAGCGCGCCGCCGCTGGCATAGCTCAAGCGCACGCGATTGCCTCCAGGCAGGCGACGCTCCACGCGCGCCTCAACGCCCGTGGTTGAAAATCCCGGGCCGGAGGCATGCAATAGATGACTGGACGAATCAAAAAGCGCCGTGTNNCCGCCGATGAAGCCGCCGCCGCGCCGCCTTGCGCCTGGAAAACCGGATTGTCGATTTTATCGGAGTAGACCAGAACGCTCATCTCTGAAGCATCGGTTCGCCGCGCCCAGCCAATCTCCTGATGGAGGCCGTGTTCAATCTTCAACTGGCCATCGCGCGCGCCCACGGCGGGCAACCATGCCTTGGCTTCCGAATCTTCCGCGCCACCATTCCGCGCCATCATCATCGTCGCCATGCGGTAGCGCACCGAGGTGGAATCGCTATGGCGCCACTCGACGGAAGCAAAGGGCAACAGCGCCGTTGCCGTG
>PMHC01000325.1 GCA_003156495.1 Acidobacteriaceae bacterium | reverse complement strand
TTGCCGTCGATCTTGATGGGCCGGAACTGATCGCTCTTGACCAGCAGCGGCACAGCGCCGGTGGGGAGCGGATGCGCCGTAGCGAAGTACATCGGCCGGCCCGGAATCAGATCTTCCGGTTGGCGAATGTAAGGATAGATCGGCTCATTGGGCTGTCGGGTGCAGCCGGCGAGGCTGGCCATTGCCGCCGATGCGCCCATCAGACGCAAAAATCCGCGGCGCGAAAACTCGTCGGACGAGGGCCGAATTTTTTTCTTATGCGTACTCATCGGTGGCAGACCTCGCAACTGGTCAGATCCTGCGGCGAACGAATTTTGTAGCGCTCGACGAGGAAGCGGCCCAGCTCTTGCTGGCTGACAAATTTTTGATATTTTGGAAGCGTGATGCCAATCTGCCCGAACAAGGGGGAGATTTCATTCTCGTTTTTAGAGGGTTCCGTCGCGGCGCAATCTACTGTTTCCGCCGTGGGCTGGCCGGCTTTATCGCCGGTTGCCGCGCACCAGACTGGCCGCCCGGCGCTGGGTCCATTCCAATTCATGTTGTAGATTTCGTCGGTGGGGCGCAGATACTTGGCCGGATTGCGGTGGCAATCCAGGCACCATTCCATTTGCAGCGTTTGTTGCGCGTAGCTCTGCTGCATCTGGTCCACGCGGCCGTGGCAACTGGTGCAGCCCACGCCTTTGTTGACGTGAATCTCGTGGCTGAAGTAGACAAAATCCGGCAGGTCGTGGACCTTGACCCAGGGGATCGACTCTCCGGTGGCCCAGCTTTGGCGGACCGGCTCAAGCACTTGCGCGTTGGTCCAAATCTGCGTGTGGCAGTTCATGCAGGTGCGCGTCGGCGGAATGCCGGCGTAACTGGAGCTTTCGGCCGTGGTGTGGCAGTAGAGGCACTGCAAGCCGAGGTTTTCAACGTGGTGCTGATGGCTGAAGGCGACCGGCTGCGCGACGCGCAACTGCTGTCGCGTTACCCAGGGTGAGCGCTGCGACCGATCGAGCGCGACGCCAAGCAGGACGGCAAATAGCACCGCCAACGCCATGCTTACGCGTGCCCAAGTATTGAACTTGCGGTCGAAGATCTGCGCCATGAACGGTTCCCTGTCCGACTTCCGTCCATTGTATGCGCCGCTGCAGCGGCGATCACAGGGAAGATCTTCAGCCGCAAAATCGGAGGATTCAACCGGGTGGGTCCGGCGCGTTTTCCGCCTACGCCTTCCAGAAGGCCATAATCAGTCCGCCGGCGATCACCAGCGCGCCACCCGCCTGGATCGGCAAGGTGGGCGATTGGCCGAAGCGGATTTTATTAATGATTTGCGCCATGAGAAAGAACAGAGCGACGTAGACGCCAAGCAGGCGGCCGAAATCCCAACGCGGAAGATTGACGAGCGAGCCGTAGGCGGCTAGAGTCACAACGCCGGCGACGAGCGCGGCTAGCCTGCCCCAGCCGCTGGCGTGGTAGAAAGCTGCCTGAAAGAACGAGTCGCCGAAGGCCTCGAAAGACGCGGCTACAAGGAGAAAAATCAGAGCCCCCAGCGGGCTTTGGACAAAGTCTTCCAGTGTATTCATGACAAGAACCTCCTGGATGCGAAAAGCGGGGAAATGCGAGTGTCCAAGCTGCGCCGCGATCAGTTGCGGTCTGTCGGAACCGGCATTTAATTATCCTAGCAGGCAGTTGCATTAAAATTAATTCAGGCGTAATCATCGACCACAAGACAACTTTTTGCATGGGCCTTTACTCTGGCTACGGCGAGGCTGTATCTGTAAATTGCGGCTGGCGCTGCACGTCCATAGGCCTACAACCGAAGGAGCAGGGAAGAGCTTATGAAGTTCGCTGGATTGCTGGTGCTGCCAGCCGGATTCTTTCTCACCCTAACCGCGCTGGTGTTGTTTGCCGATCCGGCGCGGCGCGCGGCGTTCATCGCCTGTAGCTTGGCCATTGAGGCGCTGGGGCTGGCCGTGACGGTGCGCGGCCACATGCCGCAGCGCAAAGCAGGCCGCCTATGAACGCCACTGTTCCCGCCATGAGCGAAACCCTTCTCGCGCTTGTCTTTGTTCTCCTTTTAATTGCGCCGCTGGCCGTGGCCGGCGTGGCGCTCATCAATACCGGCCTGGGCCGCTCGCGCTCGGCGGCGCAGGCACTGCTGGGCAATCTGGCCATGGTGGCCGTGGCCGCCGTGTTTTTCGCCGTGATAGGCGCTACGATCGCCGGCAATCTCTCGGGCACGGGATTCAGCTTTTACGCCGCGGGCAAGCCATGGAACTGGCTGGGCGCGGGATCGCTTTTTCTGCATGGAATGGGCAGCGCGACACCGCAGGCGCAACTCGAATTGCTCTTCGAATTTTTGGCGGTCTCAATGGTCGTGCTCATTCCCTGGGGCTCGGGCGCGGATCGCTGGCGGTTAGCGGGTGGCTGCGCCGCGGCCGCGGTTGTGGCCGGCGTGCTCTTTCCGCTCTTTGCCCACTGGATCTGGGGCGGCGGCTGGCTCGGCCAACTGGGCGCGAATTTCGGGCTGGGCGCGGGCTTTCTCGACGTGGGCGGCGCGGCGGCCGTTCATCTGTTCGGTGGCTTGAGTGCGCTGGTGCTGCTCTGGATCGTCGGCCCGCGCAGTGGCAAATTTCCCAAGGAAGGTCTGTCGACGGCGATGCCCGGCCACCATGCCGTCGCCGTGCTTTTTGGTTGCCTGCTGGCGCTGATCGGCTGGACGGCCTGGAACGCGGCGGGCGCGATTCTATGGCTGCACGCGCCGCTGACCGCGCTGCCTGAAACGGCGATCAATACATTGCTATCGGCCTCGGCGGCGCTGGCGGCCACCTTTGCCGTAACCCGCGCGCGCTTTGGCAAGCCCGATGCCAGCCTTTGCGCCAACGGCTGGCTGGCCGGACTGGTAACTTCAAGCGCCTGCGCAGCGCTGGCACCGGCTATCGGCGCTATTTTTGCCGGAGCCGTCGCCGGTCTCTTCACGCCGCTATTAGTCGAGCTGTTGGAGTTGGCGCTTTCTGTTGACGATCCTTCGGGCGCCATCACCGTGCACGGCGCGGCGGGGCTTTGGGGATTGCTGATGGCGGGATTATTTGCGCCGAAGCCGGGGCAGTTCATGGCGCAGTTGGTGGGCATCGCCGCGCTGTTAGGGTTGGCGCTGCCGCTGCTTTATTTATTTTTCGCGCTGCTCAATCGCGTGGTGGAGTTCCGCGCCGACGCCGATGGCGAGCGCCTGGGCATGGATCTCTACGAACTCGGCGGCAGCGCTTATCCGGAGTTCGTGATNNGCAGCGCTTATCCGGAGTTCGTTATTCATCGCGACGATTCGTACCGGTAACTCCGATTTACTTTGCCGTCGCGCGCTCGGCGGCAAAGGCCACCAGCTTTGTACACAATGTGTTGTGCACATTCCGCTCTTTAAAGGATCGCTGTCCCTCTTCGGTGCCCAGCAGACAGCCGGTCAGTTCGCGGCACAGAATCGAGCCATGCGCGGCGCGAAAGGCGGCGATCAACTCCGCGGCCTGAGCGTAGATGGCGTCTCGCGCCGCGGCTGGATCGTCAGCGATGGCGCGGCTCTGCCGCTCTCCCATCGCCATCAGCGCGCCGGTNNCGCAAACCTCGCCCTGCCGCGCCATGCCTCCACCAAAAGCGGCGGCTACCGAGAGCCGCTCGGATTCGGTCAGGCCATTCTCTTCAGCGCAGGCGGCAAAAACAGACTGCGCGCAGTTGAATTTGCTGTTGAAAAGCTCCACGGCGCGGTCAGATGTTTTTTGAGTCACGGCATTCCTCGCGAATAAATAAACTCGGGCTTAGTATAGTTCGGAGCGTGGTGCCGCCTACAGCTTTGCCGCCAGCAGCATGAGCGCGAAGATCAGAACAGGCGCCAGCGCTAGGCCGGCGTAGAGCAGCAGCTTTTTCCGGTCGCCGGGGGAGCGTAA
>PMHC01000003.1:7257-11508 GCA_003156495.1 Acidobacteriaceae bacterium | reverse complement strand
ATCGCGGCGTGGCCGAAAGCCAACAGCGGGCCTGGACCGCGGCCGCAAGCTTGCTTGGCTGAAGGGGCTTCGGGCTTCGGTCCCCTGGAGCGATTCCAAATTAAGTGTGGCCAGCGTTTGTACTGCCAGCATCCCCGGTCCCCAAAAGCGAGGGCCCGGGGGCGCCCCAAGCCGGGGCACCCTGAGCACTCCAAATGGGTACGGCCATCGTGGGACGGCTCTACGCAGCCGGCCCACACACGTGCGCAGATTTTTCTTGACACACATATTTCATATTTGTTAGTTTCCTCCCCGCGGAAAAGACTAAGAGAAATCCACCGCCAAATGCAGCTTTCTCGATACTGGTCGTGTGTGCAAGTCAGGCCGGATGAACAGAGCTTTGGATTTGGGGTGGATTTTTGTCTTTAGCCGATTTTTAACAGCACGTTCTTTGAAACTTAATGGATGTGACCAAGGATGGCAGTGATATCGTTGCTTACCATCATCTCGGCATCTTCGACAACCTCGAGTTTTTTATCGACTACACCCGCCGAAGCGGAAGTCATGCAGCCTGAAAACTGCTGTACCATTCTTGTCTCTTCGGCGGGGATCGGTGCTTCGCTCTCAAATGGGAGCGGTGATCTCTATGCACGGCATCTTCTGAATCCTGTAGCCCTGATCAACAGGGAAGACACTTAACCGTTGTTGAAACAAGAAACATTGGGAGGCAATATGCATTCGAGAATTCGATCTGTAGGGCACCAGGCCGGTAAGCGTGGGTTCGCTTGGATCTTTCTGGCCATGGCGCTTCTGTTGATGCTTCCTTCACGCGCGGCTTTTGCCCAATACGACCTTGGCGGCCTGGTCGGAACCATTCATGACCCCAGCGGCGCAGCGGTTCCGGACGTGCCCGTTACCGTCACCAATGATGCCACCGGCATCGCTACGGTGGTCAAGACCGATCAATCCGGCGACTATGAAGTCCCGTCGCTGCGCGTCGGTGTTTACACCATCTCCGCCCGCGCCTCCGGCTTCTCGATCGCGGAAGCCAAGTCCATTACAATTTCCGTCGGCGCGCGCGTGCGCATCGATCTGGTCTTGAAGGTGGGCACGGCTCAGGCCACCACAATCGAGGTCAGCGACGTCGCTTTGCAGCTTCAAACCGAGTCCAGCCAGCGCGACCAGACCATCACCAACTACCAGACGCAGGCTCTGCCGCTGGTCAGTCGCAACTACTCCGATCTGGTCAACTACGTTTCCGGCTCGCGTCCTTCGCCCTCGCAGGCCAGCCAGACCGGCGTCACTTCGCTGCTGCGGCAGGGCTCGTACAGCGTCAACGGCCAGCGCACCATGTTCAACGACTACATGATCGACGGCATGGACAACAACTCCTACGGCGAAAGCAATCAGGGCTTCGACAACCAGATCATTCAGCCGCCGCCGGATTCGGTCGCCCAATTCGACGTGGTAACCAACAACGAAAGCGCCGAGTACGGCCGCTCTTCTGGTGCGACGATTAACGTCGCCACCAAAAGCGGCGGCAATCAGTTTCACGGCACGCTTTACGAGTTCATCCGCAACACCGATTTGAACGCCTTCGGCTACATCAAACCGGTCACCTATAACGCGGTCACCGGCGCGCAGTATCCGTACTATAAGCCGGTCTTCAACCGCAACCAGTTCGGCGCCAACTTCGGCGGCCCGATCCTCAAAAACCGCTTTTTCTACTTTCTCGATTACGAAGGCTTTCGGCAGATGCTGACGCCGACCACGGTCGGCACCGTGCCCACGCTCAACGAATTGAGCGGCGTGCTGACGACCAACGTGCAAGACCCCTGGTCATTATCGTCATCGGCTCCAACGGCCATTCCGGCTAAAAGTTACGTTCCGGCGCTGGCCGCGGTAACGGGCATCAATACTTCGGGAATGACGCCGTGGCCCTCGCAGGCCATCGCCGATCTCGATCCGACTTCAGTAACCATCGCCAAGCTCTACATGGCCGCCCTGCCGGGGCGCTGTCAGGTGACGGCGGGCGCATCTTCGACCGGCGTGGCCACCAATAACTGCTCTCTGAACCAACCCTTCAGCGATCACGCCGACAAGGGCGACCTGCGCTTGGACTTTCAACAGAGCGCCAGCACCTCATGGTTTTTGAAGGTGAGCGACCGCAAAGAAGTGGGCAAGAACTTCAACCTGCTGGCCGAGCCGATCGACATGCAGACCAATGGCAACATTCTGGTTCACGACGAGCAGATCGCGCTCGGCGTCAATCACACCATCAGCCCCAATCAGTTCGTCGATGCGCGACTGGCCATCTCCGGCACCAGGGCCGGCAAATGGAGCTTCGCCATCGGCAACAATTCGATCAGCTCGAGCCTGATTCCCGGCCTGCCGACGATTGCCGGCGTCTCCGGCGGTTTGCCCTCGATGGCCATCTCCGGCGGCTTTACCTCCTTCGGCCGACAGAGCACCAATCCGCAGTGGCAGAACCCCTCGCTGGTCGATCCCAAGGTCAACTACACCTGGATTCACGGCAGGCATTCGCTCAAGTTCGGCTACGAGTGGGAAAAAGTCTTTCAGGAGATCATGGATTCGAATCCGCTCTACGGCTCTTTCAGCTTTGGCGGCACCTATAGCGTCTGCACCGCGGCGGCGGGCTGCACGGGCGCCACGAAGACGGGCGACACCTACTTCGCAGACTTTCTGTTTGGCGCCAGCAACGGCTATGGGTTGGCGACTTACTACATCGCACACACCTATCAGGAGATGGACAGCGCCTACGCGCAAGACGACTGGAAGGTCAATCAGCAACTGGTTCTGAATCTCGGCTTGCGTTGGGAGTACGGCTCACCCTGGTGGGAGCGCAACAATAACATCTCCAACTTCAATCCCTCCACCGGCACGCTGCAAACTCTGGCCTCGGCCACCAGCTATACCTCGCCGCTCTGCGGCACGGCCAACTGCATTACGACGTATAACGGCAGCGGCGTTTTCGGCAAATCGCTGGTGCATCCCAACCTGGCCGACTGGGCGCCGCGCGTCGGCTTCGCCTTTGCCGCCACACCCTCGATCGCGCTCCGCGGCGGTTTCGGAACTTCCTACGTCCACTACTGGCGCGCCGGTTCGGGCAACAATATCGCCATCAACGCACCCTTTGCCCTCTACACTTCGGTCTCCAATCCCAGTTCGGTTTCCAATAGCGGCTACCGGCGGTTGTCGACAGGCTTTCCCAGCAATCTGGCCACCTCATTCAGCGCCGGCACCGACAATATCGATTACATTCCGGCCAACTCAAAAGACGGCTACGCCGAGAGCTGGTACTTCAGCGTGCAGAAGACCCTGCGCCAGAACATCCTGCTCGACATCTCCTACGTGGGCAACCACGGCGTTCACCTGCAGGGCTTCGTCAACGCCAACCAAAAAAATCCTAACAACAGCTTTGCCCGGCCCTATACCAACTGGGGCGGCTACCTGCTGAATAACTCGACCACCTATCCCACCTACTACAACGGCGACATCACCGAAGCGCTCAACGAATTCCACTCCAGCTATAACGCGTTGCAGGCTCGCTATGAACAGCGCATGGTCGGCGGCCTCACGTTGTTGAACTCCTTCAGTTGGCAACATGCGATGGACAATGCCTCATCGACCCTCGAGGCCAATACGCCCTGCCCGCAGAATGGCTACAACATCGAAGCCGACTACGGTCAGTCGGATTACAACCTGCCCATTTCAAACATCACCACGCTGGTTTACGAGATGCCCTTCGGCAAAGGCAAAATCTTTATGAACGGCGGCAACAAGCTGACGAACACGATCTTCGGCGGCTGGCAGATCAGCGGCGTCAACACCATGCAGGCCGGTACGCCCTTTAACATTCAGTACTCGGTCTCATCAACGGCGGCCAATGCCGTTTCGCCCATGCTCAGCCAGAACTGGCGCGGCATGTCCGCCTACCGGCCCAACCTGGTCCCCGGCGTCCGCTACATCACCAAGAAGCCGGCGCTGTCGAGCCTTACTTCGGGCTATCGCAATGGTTACGTGCAATACATCAACCCGTCGGCTTTGGCGATTCCCTACACCTATGTGGGCGGCGCCACCAGCGGCACGGTCAACAGCCCCTTCGGCGACCTGCCTAAAAACTACGGCCGTACGCCGGCCTTCTACCAGACCGATCTGGCCTTCAACAAAAAGTTCGACACGCCGGCCGATCGCGTCAAAGTCGAGTTCCGCTCCGAACTCTATAACATCTTCAACCACACCAACCTTTAC
>PMHC01000003.1:0-7248 GCA_003156495.1 Acidobacteriaceae bacterium | reverse complement strand
ATCTCCAGCACCTTCTCGCCGCGCATCGTGCAGTTTGGCTTGAAGGTCACTTACTAATAAATATTTTTCCTGAAATCAATGCGCCGACCGCATGAACGTGGCCGGCGCATTTTTTATGGCGATCAACGCGAGGACGCGCTTGCCTATTTATGGCTCGACGCCGTGCGGAACAAGCAGCGTGAGCGAGTGCGGAACAACCTCCATCCGCGCCGGCAGCCTGCCGAGCACCTCTCCGTCGGCCTCGACAAAGAGCGGCTCNNGCTGCCCGCCAGGACGCACATCGCGATCGACGGCGTTTCCACCAGCTCGATCGCGCGCTTAAAACTTTGCCGCCGGATGACCGCCGCCAGCATGAACTTTAAATAGCTCAACCGGCTTTGCGTTTTGAAGGCCAGCAGGCTCAGGTTGCCGTTGCATAGGCTCGCGCCTGGAGCCAGCGTATGCAGCACGCCGCCAAAGGAGCGGATGCGCACCGCCAGCAGTTGCNNNNAGAGCACGTAGCCCAGCCGCCGCTTCAGCCGCGTATCCAGCCGCGACATCAGCAGCGCATCGGCTCCGGCTCCAGCGGCCACCAGAAAGTAGCGCGAGGCCGATTGATTCGCGTCGTCGGTATAGTGAATCCGACCCACGGAAACCCGCGTGGGCGTCGATTTCAGCAGCCGCCGCGCCACCTTGGCCGGCGGAGCGATCAGCTTCAGACTCGAGGCCAGCGCATTGGCCGTGCCCAGCGGAACCACACCCAGCACCACCTCGGTTCCCACCAGACTTTGTAGCGCTTCGTGTACCGTGCCGTCTCCGCCGCAGGCTAGAACCGTGTCGTAACCTTCGCGCGCCGCCTGCGCGGCCAACGCCGTGGCGCTGCCCGGCGCGCCGGTCTCGAAGGCTTTGGCCTCAACGCCGGCCGCGCGCAGAACGGCCAAAATCTCGCTTACCGCCGCGCTTCTGCGCGCCGACTGCTGGCCTGATGCCGGATTGTAGATGAGCGCGGCGCGGCGCATGGTGGAATTCACTGGCGCGGCCGTTCCTGTAAGGTCAAATCACTTTTGAGACGCATCGCTCTATCATCGCAAATTTCGGGCGCAAATTGGCCGAAAAGCGCGCCAGACGTACGCGATAAAAACAGTTGGTTCCCGAATGAGAAACGCCGTTGATGCTTATTTTTAGCCGCTTTTTCCTCAGTTTCCGCATCTTTTCATCTCTTGTTGTCTCCGTCCGCAGGCCTCAAACTCATTGGTAATGGCTACGGTTCCCGATCTGATGTTGGATGCCGGTCTGCCCGCGAATATCGACGCGGAAAAGACCATTCTGGGCGCGATTCTGCTCGACAACGCCGCTCACGCCGAAGCCGCCGAAAGCCTCAAGCCGGATGATTTCGCGCTCGACTCGCATCGCCGCATCTTCTTGCGCATGAGCGAGTTGATCGATACTGGCCACGCCGTCGATATCGTTACTCTTTCAAACGAGCTGGCGAAATACAAAGAAATTGAAGCCGTTGGCGGCGTCGCCTACTTGGCCTCGCTCACCGAGGGTTTGCCGCGCCGGCCGGTCATCGAAGATTACGTCCGCATCGTCAAGGACAAGAGCCTGCTGCGCCGGCTGATGGGCATCTGCTCGTCGGCCATCGCCAAGGCAGCCGACCAGAGCCAGGACGCAATCGGCGTTCTCGACGAAACCGAATCGCGACTGCTCGAGGTCAGCGAGGCCGGCCTGACCCGCGGCCTGCAACCGCTCGACGCCATCGTCCGCGACTCCTTCGGCTCGATCGACAACCTCTACAAGCAGAGCCGCGAAATCACCGGCCTGGCGACGAGCTTCATCGATCTCGACCGCATGACCAGCGGCCTGCAAAAGGGCGAGTTGGTCATCATCGCCGCCCGTCCTTCGATGGGCAAAACCGCCTTCGCCATTAACCTGGCGCAGAACGCCGCCGTGCAGCATCAGGCCATCGTGGCGGTCTTCAGTTTGGAAATGAGCAAGGAATCGCTGCTGCGACGCATGTTGGCCTCGCAGGCTCGAGTCGATCAGCAACGGTTGCAGAAGGGCTTTTTGGGCCAGGAAGACCACGAAAAGCTGCAAAACGCCTTGGGGCTGTTGGTAGAGTCGCGCATCTTCATCGACGACTCGGCCGGCGGCTCGCTGGCCGAAATGCGCGCCAAGGCCCGCCGTCTGAAGCAGAACTCCGGCGGCCTGGACCTGATCGTGATCGATTATTTGCAGTTGATGTCGGCCACGATCCCCGGCGCGAAAAAAGGCTACGAAAACCGCGTGCAAGAGGTTTCTGCCATTTCGCGCGGCCTGAAAGCCATGGCCAAAGAGCTCGAGGTTCCGGTCGTCGCCCTCTCGCAGCTTTCCCGTAGCAATGAAAAGCGCGACGATAAGCGCCCCATGCTGAGCGATCTGCGCGAATCCGGTTCGATCGAGCAGGACGCCGACGTGGTAATCTTCATCCACCGCGAAAGCTACTACAAGCGCGACGAGAACATGACCGATGCCGAACGCGCCGAGGCCGAAATCATCATCGCCAAGCAGCGTAACGGCCCCACCGGCAGCGTGCCGCTGAACTTTATTGCGCGCTACACCTGCTTTGACAATCGCGAGACGACGCACGAAAGCGAAGGATAATTGCCGCGCCTTGCGCTGGCTGGCCGTGCGTCCTATCTTGGTCAAAGGTTCTAGCGCCAATTCCAAGGAAATCATGGACGTTCTTAAACAGCTCTTCGAGCAGTATTTTCACCTGCCGGCCGAAACCGTCGCGCCTCTTCAGGGCCAGCTTGGCGGCTCGGGACGCACGATCGTCCGCCTCGCCGGCGGAGGAAAAACCGCCGTCGGCATTCTCTACTCGGTGCGCGAAGAAAACGCCGCCTTCATCGAGTTTTCCCGCCACTTCCGCCGTTGCGGGCTGCTGGTGCCGGAGATTTATGCCGAAGACCTGAGCCGGGGCGCTTACCTTGAAGAAGATCTTGGCGACACCACGCTCTTTGAATTTCTTAGCAGCCATCGCACCGCCGACGCCGTCGCTCCAGAGGTCGTTGAAGCCTATCGCAAAACCGTCGCCGAGCTACCGCGCTTTCAGGTCGAGGCCGGCCGCGAGCTGAACTATAAAGTCTGCTATCCGCGATCGAGCTTCGACCGCCAGTCGATTGCCTGGGACTTGAATTACTTCAAGTATTATTTTCTGCGCCTGGCCGGCATTCCCTTCAATGAACAAGCGCTTGAAGACGACTTTGGCCGGCTGACAAAATTCCTGCTTACCGCCGACCGCGATTATTTTCTTTACCGCGATTTTCAGGCCCGCAATGTAATGCTGCGCGAGGGCAGGCCATACTTCCTCGACTACCAAGGCGGCCGCAAGGGCGCGCTACAGTACGACATTGCTTCTCTGCTCTACGACGGCAAGGCCGATCTGCCGCCGGAGCTGCGCCAGCAACTGCTCGAGCATTATTTGGATTCTCTGGCCAGCTACATCGATTTCGACCGCGCCGCCTTCATGGAGCGTTTTTATGCCTTCGTGTATGTGCGCATTTTGCAGGCGATGGGCTCTTACGGCTTTCGCGGCTTTTACGAGCGCAAGACGCATTTTTTGCAGAGCGTGCCCTATGCGCTCAAGAACCTGCGCTGGCTCAAGAAAAACGTGAAACTGCCCGTGGCGCTGCCGGCGCTGCTCGACGCGCTGGACCGCATGGCTTCGTCGGAAAAATTGCGCAACATCTCCGTGCCTACAACGCCGCTGACGGTGCGTGTCTTCAGCTTCTCCTATCGCCAGCCGCTGCCGGCCGACGAGAGCGGCAACGGCGGCGGTTTTGTTTTCGACGCGCGCTACCTGCCCAATCCCGGCCGCCTGGAGCGCTTCCGGCAGATGACCGGCAGGGACTCGGCCGTGATTGAGTATCTTGACCAGCAGGAGGGCGTGCGCAGTTTTTTCTCTCACGTGCAGGCGTTGGTAGATTCAGCCGTGGCCAACTACCGCGAGCGCGGATTTTCTAGCCTGATGGTCAGCTTCGGTTGCACCGGCGGCCAGCACCGTTCGGTTTACATGGCCGAGCATTTGGCCGAGCACCTGCGCCAGGCCGGCGTCGTAAATGTCGTGCTTCGGCACGTCGAGCTTGAAAAGAAAGGCCTAGCCGAATAAATGCGCGCGATGGTTCTTGCCGCCGGCCTGGGCACGCGCCTGCGCCCGCTCACCGATAGCCGCCCCAAAGCGCTGGTTACGATTGGCGGTCGCACGCTGATCGAGCTGGCACTGGCCCGCTTGCGCGCGGCGGGCATAAGCGAAGTGATCGTCAACGTCCATCACTTTGCCGACGCGGTCGTCGACTACCTGCAAGCCAACAAAAACTTCGGCATGAAGATCGCGATTTCGCGCGAAGAAACACTGCTCGACACCGGCGGCGGCATCAAGAGGGCCGCGTGGTTTTTTCTGGAATCGGGCAACGACGAACCGTTTCTCGTGCACAATGTCGATGTACTGAGCATGATCGACCTCGCGCGCATGGCGAGCTTTCACGCCGAATCGCGGGCGCTGGCGACGATCGCCGTGCAGAATAGAACCACTTCGCGCTATCTGCTCTTCGACGGCGAGGGCAGGCTTTGCGGCCGCCGCGCGGGCCAAAACGGCGCGCCAGAACTTATGCGCGCTGTGCCTCGGCCGACAGCGCTGGCCTTCGCCGGCATTCACGTGATTTCGCCGCGCATTTTTCCGTTGCTGAACGAAGAAGGCGCATTCCCGATTATCCCCGCCTATTTGCGTTTGGCCGGAACGGGAGAAAGCATCGCCGCCTTTCGCGACGACGGCGCTTATTGGCGCGATCTGGGCCGGCCGCAGAGCCTGCGCGAAGCCGAACGCGACATAGCAGACGGAAGTTACGCAATATAAACAATCTGCACGATGATACACACGCAATAGAAATCTACAACTCATTTAAAACAAGCACGACGCGGCCGATCACCAGCTCGTTCGGCGTCGCTTCCGAATCCACTTCGATCAACTCGATCGGCGAGACGGGATTAATGGGGCGCAGAACCAGCCTGCTTGATGCGTACTCCACATAGCGCACAAGAAGATGCGCGCCCTCCCGGACGGCATACAGATTGGGCCGGTTGGGCCGGTAAGCCAGCAGCGAATTGTAGTGCCGGTCGATGAGTACGATCGCTTCCGGCAGCAGCAGCGGCTCCATTGGCAGTGCGTCGGCCGCTGAAAGACGGACGGCGACGAAGCGCTGCCAGCCGCGACGGGCACCCACGGCCCGCGCTTGCGCCGACTGAAGAAAAGAGGCTGGAAGTTGCAGCATCAATTGAACCGAGGAGGCCCGGATCAGCGGCTCAAAGAGCGCGGCGGCCTGTGTAACCACCGGAACAGCGTCGCCATATTCCTCCTCTGATCGACCTTGCGCGGAGGGCAGCAGGTCGACGGCTGTTAGGTGTTGTGCCGCCAGAATCCGATCAATCGCATCGAGAGAGAGTTGACGCCTTCCATGCAGATAATTCGAGAGATGTGATTGTCCAAAACCTGTCTGTCGCGCGAGAAGGGAGACGCTCAGCGTGCCCCGCTGAATTCTGCGCAGCAGTTCCAAGCGGAGCCGGTCGTGCATCTGGGTTAGATTCATTTGTGGAAAATTCGCTGCCAGCAATAGGCGCGAATCCCTTCCGCTTTCTCCTGGAAAAGCTATCAGAGCTCATTTCACCGTATTTTTCGCATTGAGGCGAGGCCCCAAACGTCGCAGAGGGAAAGTTATCCGAAGTACATTGACGGGGGAAAATTGAACCCATACATTTGGTTTACTGCATCACATAACGGCCTGTGGAAAATACGAGGAAAGCTCGAATTATCGTAATTGCAGCGGACGCATAAAGCGGCCCCATTCCTGGCGGTAAGCCAATCCCCTTGCGGAAATTAAACTTCCCCGGCCCTTCTCTTTTCCATCCCCTGACCTTCAGTAATGGCGCTCAGGGAAGGCCATCGTCTCATTCCAGAATCTGCGCGCCCATCGTCATGACAGGAAACAGAGAGTGCGGGCGGCATTCCCCCATCAGGACAATCGAAGCCTGAGCTGCTTGACCTTACTCTCTTAGGCCCGCAAAGTAACCAACGCTACAACGGTTCGGCGGGAGAGAAACTTCGGAGAATCGGTCATGGATGTACGCGTGCAACTAAAAATTTGCGAAGGGTGCGGCTNNTTCCCACGCCGGAGAGCCGTAAACGGCGCGGCCGGCCGAGCCGCAAGCGTTTGGCGCAGGTTTTCGCGGTGGCTGAGAGAGGTGCTCTATGAGCGCCGCGCTGCAGTTGCCGGTCACCTGGGAATCCGCTATTCCTCACTCGGCTTGGGATTCGGAACGCGGGCGATGGGCTCCGGCCTCTGTCGGTCACGCCGAAACCCGCCCGGCAAAAGCGCAAAAGCGTCCGCTGGTTTCAGTGGCTTTTTACCGAAGGCATACGGAAAGCCTTCTGCGGCGCTACCTTTACGCCTCCATGCAAGTGGGCCGCGCGCCGTCGATTCTGCGCGATCCGGTGGCGCGAGGCTGGGCCTCGAGTCGTCCCATCCGCACCTTTGAGGACGCCATCATCTTCGTTCTCGACGTGGAAAAATGCCTAAGCCTGCTCGGCTCGCTCGATCGCGAACTGCTAAGCCGCATCGTGCTGCAGGAGTATACACAGGTTGAGGCCGCGCCTCTGTTGGGCATGAGCGTGCGCGCTATTTCGTACAAATTTCCCCTGGCCCTGGACCGGTTGACCGAAAAACTGCTCAAGGCGAATCTGCTGGTTTTGCCTCACGAGACGGAAATCTAGCCCAGGCCCAAACCTNNGCGCCTGGGCCGAATCTACCGCCTTTCTATTTACAATGAGCAACAGCTTATGTTGATACGCTCAAGAGCGCCGTTGCGGCTGGGCCTTGCCGGCGGCGGCACCGATGTTTCGCCCTACTGCGATGAATTTGGCGGCGCGATCCTGAACGCCACCATCGGTTACTACGCCTACGCCGCGCTCGAACCGCTCGACGACGGCCGGGTCGAATTCGTCTCTGCCGACCTGAACCAGTGCGCCAGCTACGAGGCCGCGCCGGTGCTGGCCAACGATGGCCGGCTCGATCTTTTCAAGGCCGTCTATAACCACATCGTCCGCAACTTCAATCAGGGCCAGCCACTCAGCTTGCGCATGAGCACGCGCGTCGATGTGCCGGCCGGCTCCGGACTGGGTTCTTCTTCCACGCTCACCGTGGCCATGCTGGCCGCTTACGCCGAGTGGCTCAAACT
>PMHC01000221.1 GCA_003156495.1 Acidobacteriaceae bacterium | reverse complement strand
CGCGTGGCCGCGGCCCGCGAACTGACCAAGATACACGAGGAATTTGTGCGCGGCACGGTGGCTGAAGTGCGCAAGGATTTGGTCGCGCGAGATAGGATTCGCGGCGAATTCACGCTCGTCGTCGAAGCGCCGGCTAAGAGCGAAGCCCGCGCCGTAGCCACGGAAACAATCGCGGCCAGCCTGGCGCGGATCGCGGCTGAAAGCGGCGTCGACGAAAAAGAGGCGATGAAGCGGCTGGCGCGGCAACTGGGCCGTTCGAAGAGCGAAATCTATCGCGAGTTGCAGCGCGAGCGGGCAAGCAAAAGCTAGATAGATCCCTCCCCGAAAAAGTGCACTTTAGTGGCCGGATCGATTCATGTAACAGCCGAAATTCATTCCGGTACAGCGCCGCGAATCGCGTACGGAANNCTGGTGTCGCTATGAGTTGCCTGTTTTGCAAGATCATTGAAGGAAAGATTCCATCGACGGCCGTCTTTCAGGACGAGTTGGGATACGCCTTTGCCGACGTCAACCCGCAGGCGCCCGTACACGTACTGATCGTGCCGCGCGAACATATCAGTTCGCTGAACGACGCCGGAACGGAAAAGCAGGCGCTGCTCGGCCATTTGCTGTGGGCGGCGGCAGAAATCGCCCGCCAAAAAGGGCTCACCAACGGCTACCGGATCGTCGTGAACACCGGCGATGACGGCGGGCAAAGCGTCGAGCATCTGCACTTGCATCTGCTGGGTGGCCGCTCGCTGGCGTGGCCTCCAGGATAAAGTTTGCCCAGTTCAGGGACAGGGCCGGTAGAGAAAGACAAACAAGGGCATACCGCAGCAGGTATGCCCTGTTTTTTTTTGAGGTGGAGAATCTCCGCGATTTCGCCCGCTCATTTCCGCCGTCTGCGCAAAGCGATGCGATAATCATCGAAGATGCGCGAATCCACTACTCCATCCCCCGAAGCCGCTCTCGATCTGGAATCCATTGCCACCGACGTCGTTGCCCAGGCTATGAGAGCCGGCGCCAGCGACGCCGAAGCTGTCGCTCGCGAAGGCGACGAGTTCAGCGTCAACGTTCGCATGGGCGAGGTAGAAACCCTCAAGGAATCCGGCTCGTGCGGCCTGGGGTTGCGCGTTCTGCTGGGCAAGCGCGCCGCTTCCACTTCGACCAGCGACCTGAGCGCAGAGGGAATCGACCGGCTGGTCGAAAACGCCATCGAGCTGGCGCGCATCACCGAAGAAGATCCCTTTAACGGCCTGCCGGATGCCAGCGAGTTCGGCTCGCTCGAAGGCGATTTCCGGCTCTATTACGACGACGTTTATTCGCTCTCTGCCGCCGAGCGCATCGCGTGGGCGCGTCGGACAGAAGCGGCGGCGCTGGCCGTCGATCCGCGGCTCAAAAACTCCGAGGGCGGCAGCTTTGACGTCTCCACCGGCCGCAAGGCTTTGGCCAACTCCCGCGGCTTTGTCGGCGGCTTCCGCTCGAGCTTCGCCGCCATCTCGGCCGCGCCGCTGGCCGTCGAGGCCGACGGAAAAATGCAGCGCGACGGCTGGTGGTCGAGCGCGCGCAGCCTCGCTCTTCTCGAATCGCCTGAAGCCGTGGGCGCCGAGGCCGCGCGCCGCACCCTGCTTCGGTTGGGAGCGCGGCGCGTGTCGACGCAACAAGTGCCCATCGTCTTTGCACCGGAGACGGCGCGCACCCTTGTCGGCTCGCTCTTCGAGGCCGTCTCGGGCGACTCGGTCTGGCGCGGCGCATCTTTTTTGGCCGGCAAGCTCGGCGAAAACGTCGCCGTTTCCAATCTCACCATCGTCGACGACAACGCGCTGATTTTGCCCAACGGCACCGGCGGCTTCGGCACCTCGCCCTTCGACGACGAAGGCCTGCCCTCGCGTCGCACCGTGGTCATTGAAAACGGCGTGCTGAGCAACTATCTGCTCAACACCTACACCGCGCGCAAGCTCGGGATGAAGTCCACGCACAACGCCGCCCGCTCGCTGGCCAGCACGACCGGCGTCGGCTGCGGCAATCTCTTCATCGCGCCCGGCTCGCTCACCCAGCAGGAGATTCTCGCCGGCGTGCCTTCGGGGCTTTACGTCACCGGGTTGATGGGCTTCGGCGTCAACATGGTCACCGGCGACTACTCGCGCGGCGTCACCGGCCTCTGGATCGAAAACGGCCAACTCACCTACGCCGTTGAAGAAGTCACCATCGCCGGCAACCTGGCCGAGATGCTGCGCAACCTTTCGGCTATCGGTAGCGATCTGGTCTTCCGCGGCTCGGTGGCCGCGCCCACGCTGCGCATCGACGGCATGACCGTCGCCGGCGCCTGAGCCGCTCCCAGCCATCAATAAAAAATCATTCCGCATCATCGCGAATCGCTTTATGATCGACGAGAGATTCGCGCGCCATCTTTGCGCGCATTTTAATTTGCGGTTTTCTTCACGGCCCCCATCCATACCGTTTTTTTTCATTCCTCGGGAATTACGGATTGCAAAATCGGGGGGAAGCGCCGTGGCTAAAAAACTTGCCGTCACCATTGCCGGAGCGGTTTCGCTGGGCAGCTATGAGTCGGGGGTCGCATTCGAAATCTTCGATGCGATCGCGCAGCACAACCAATGGGCCGAGACCAACCATCTGCCCGACGAGCGCATCGAGATCGACGTGCTGACCGGCGCTTCGGCCGGCGGCATGACCGTGGCCATGCTCGCGCAGCGGCTGCTCTTCGACGGTCCGGCCATGGGCCAGCCCTATAACAATCCCCTCTACAACGCCTGGGTTCAGGATGTGGACATCGTCGGCCTGCTCAAGCGCCAGTCGGACGAAGACATGAGCCACTCGGTCTTTTCATCCGACTTGGTGGTTACCATCTCGCGGCGATACCTGACGGCAAGATATGCTTCGCTGCCCCTGCCGCCTGCGCAACCGCATCCGGCTTTGCCGGTCAACGGGCAGCTCCAGCTCGGCCTGGCGCTTTCAAATTTGAATGGCGTTGACTACTCCCGGCCCACCAGCAGCGGCGGCCAGTTCACCTACACCGCGCACGAAGACCACCTGCTGCGAGCCATCGACCGGCAATCCGGCGACCGCGCCGAGCTTTGGGAGACGATTCGCGCGGCGGCCGTGGCCTGCGGCGCCTTTCCCGTCGCCTTCCGCGTGCAAGATCTGGTCAGAAATATCTGCGAATACTCCAGCCCGTACCTTGTACGCAAACTTTGGGACAACTCGCCCAGCAGATACTTTACCTACACCGACGGCGGACTCTTCCAGAACCAGCCCATCGGCATGGCTAAAAATCTTGTCGAGCGGCTACCCGGAAGCCGCTTGGATGCCGAAAACCGCGGCTATCTTTTCATCGCGCCGCAGCCGAAAACATCGTCGGCAATCGCTTACACCAACGACGCCGCGGCCGATCCGGCAAAGGCTTTTGGCAGCGCCAACGCCAACTACAAAGCCGTTGCCGAGCGGCTGGCCGGCGCGGTGCTCGGCCAATCGGAGTTTCAGGATTGGATCGAGGCCGAGCGCATCAACGAACATCTGCGCTTGCTCGACCAACGCGCCGGAGAACTGCAAGCGCTCTTTTTGGGCGGCGCGCTGACGCCCGCGCAAACCGATTCCGTGGCCGCCGTGCTGTTGCGCCCCTTCTTCGAGGGCGATGACGCGCTGACGCAGTCGCTCGACCGGGCGCGGAATCAGTTACGGACTCAATACCAACCGAAGTACGACGCCTTCGGCGACAACCGCGCCGCCGCCGACGCCTGGCTTGACGCCGTTCTGGTGCTGGAGCTGGCCGCCAATCTGCATGAGAAGGAGGAGATGCTGATCTACGACTTTGTCGCCGACACAAAGCATTTGGCCAGCAACGGACTCAGCGCCTTCGAGAGCTTCTTCGACCAGCGCTTCCGCAAACACGATTACGATTACGGACGCAGCGTTGGCCAGACGCGATTGGCCAGCTACCGCGCCCGGCCGAACAGTCTCTTCACCAATCTCCATTGGACGCCGAAGCCCATCGATCCCATCGACCCCAACCTCGACAACTTCGATATGTCGAAGGTGGACCGCGCCAAACGCGAGCAGGTCTGCCAGCAGATGAGCGATGCCGCCAACACGCTCTTGCAGGAATTGGACCTGTCGTGGCCGGTGCGCAAAGCGGTCATGTATTTTTTTATCGACAAGCAGATCGAGAAGATGCTGGCGCTTTGAAAACCCGCCGCGGATCAGGCCATGCGCAGCGTGAACAGCGAAATCTCCGGCGGGCAATTCAGCCGGAAGGGCACGCCCACGGTGCCGAGACCGCGATTGACGTAGAGCTGCATCTGCCCGAGCCGGAACCAGCCCTGAACGTACTTTTTGCCCATTGAAGGAAGGATCACGGGACCGACAAAAGGCAGCCGCACCTGTCCGCCATGTGTGTGGCCGCAGATCATCAGAGAAACCGCGCCGCCCACCGGCCCCACCAGCAGTTGATCGGCATAGTCGGGCGCATGACAAAGCAGAATAACCGGTTCCTTCGGCTGGTTGCGGATCGTCTCGGAGATGGCAACCTCGGCCTGCGAAACACCCGACGATGGATCGCGCACCCCGGCCAGCCAGAAGCGCCGGCCGCCGCGCTCAATGGGCAGGTTGGCGTTATTCAAAACCGTGATGCCGTGCGCCTCAAGCGCCTCGGTCACGCGCGCGCCGTTGACCATAATGTCGTGATTGCCCAAAACGGCGTAGCGCTGCCGGCACTCCAACCCGTCGAGCAGAGCGGCGCACTGCCAGGCCGCGCGCACTGAAAGCCGCCGCATGGCGCCCAGCCAGGAAACATAATCGCCGGTTAAAAAAACCGCGTCGGGATGCAACTCGTTGATGTGGCGCACGGCGCGGCGCAGCAGAAAAGGTTCGGTATAGGCGTCCATGTGGATGTCGCTGAGNNATCTCGATCCAGTGCCGCTCGACTTCGCCCGAGTAGAGAGCCAAACCACCGGCCGCGCAGCCGCCAGCCATCAATAATCGGCGGCGAGTCATCGGCAGTTTGGGCGTGAAGCCGGTCATTCTCTTTTTATGGTAACGGAAGTCGGCCCGGAGCTAGCCTATGCAGGGTGCGCGTCTTCGGTTGGCACCGTCGCGAAGTACGCGGCCACCTCGCGCCAGTTGTTCACGCGCACAAAGCCGGTCGCCGTCAGATTATGCGGCGCGGTGTAGAGCAGCCCCTGGCNNCGTCGATCAGATAGTCGGCGCGCAGAATGCTCTTGTTGCCGCAAAAGACGTAATTCGTCGGCGGAATGAAGGGAAAGTAGCACTGCAGCCAGCGGTATTTGGGGCCAAGCGAGTTAGGTACCGCCATGGCCTGCGTGGCGATATAAACATCGAAGCGCTGAGTCAGTTCTTTCAACACCGGCTGCGCATCGGGCATCACGTCGAGCACCTCGAAAAAATCCTCGGCGTCAAGAAAAGCGCGCAGTTGCGCCTGACGGTCGATGGGCGCAATCTCCCACAGGCCTTTGCCGACCAGATCTTCGGGCGTCACCTCTTCATCGAAGGTTTGGTTGTAGCGGCGGATGTGCT
>PMHC01000136.1:538-7776 GCA_003156495.1 Acidobacteriaceae bacterium | reverse complement strand
TGTGTTCTCGACATTCCATCCCGACACCAGCTATCAGGCGGGCCTGATCTTTGCCCGGCAAAATCAATTGCGCGTGGTTTATCACGCGACCAACGATCTGGCCATGGGGCTGTCGGTTGAAAATCAGCAGCAGTATAGCGGTAGCGCGGTCACCTATCCTACGCTGTTCAGCAGCACGGAGACCGACGTCAACTCCAGCACCGGCAGCGGCGGAGGCACGGCCACGCCGAACCTGCATCCCGACGTGATCGCCAAGGTGGCCTACGATCACACGATTCACGGCCTTTATTGGCACTCCGCCGTGGCGGGGCTGCTGACCAGTTCGCGCGTTTACACGCCTGCCACAATCACCAAGACCGTATCCAGCACCGACGATCGCACGGGCGGAAGCGTGGCCGCGGATTTCAATCTGGAGTTATTCAAGAAATTTCATTTGATCGGCCTAGCCTATTGGAGCGACGGTGGCGCGCGTTATATCGGCGGCACCGGACCGGGGTTGGTTGTTCTGCAAAAGGGAACCACCACTTCGCCCTTTACCGCCGCGCTGATTCACTCCGGCTCCGGCATTGGCGGCTTTGAGTGGACGGTGGCCAAGCGCACAACGGTTTCGAGCTACTATAGCGGTGTCTATTTCCAGCGCCGTTACGGCATCGATCCCAGTACGAAAACCAATGTAGGTTACGGCTTCCCTGGCAGCTCGAACACCAACAACCGTTCCATCGAGGAAGGTTCTTTCGCCACCAATACGATGCTCTGGCAGGAGGCGTCTCACGGCGCGCTTCAACTTATTACTCAATCGTCTTACGTCCTGAGAGAGCCTTGGTATGTCGCCTCCGGCTCGCCCAAGGACGCGCATGCCTTTGTTGAATTCGTCAGTCTGCGCTACATCATTCCGTAGCTCGTTCAGCACTGCGCAAGCCGGCTCCGGAGTTTGCTTCGGAGCCGGTTTGCGTAAGCGGGCTTATAAAGTTGTAAATGTTACAGATCTGTTAAAATCAGGTACCAAGGAGTTCGGCGCAGAGTAAACTTCCCCCCGCCGGATCGATCTCCATGATTCTTTTTTTAATGAGGCACGCCAACGCGGGCGCCTTTCGCGACAATCCCGCGCTGGACGCAAAGCGTGGTTTGGTGAAAGAAGGCAAGGAGCAGTGCATGCTGATGGCGCGCCTGCTGGGCGCCTTGAAGGCGCCAATCGATACGATCGTGTCGAGTCCGCTGAAGCGCGCGCGGCAGACGGCGCAACTGGTGGGGACTGAACTGGGCTTTGATGGCGCGGTCATGACCAGCCCCGCGCTGGGCTTGAATGGCAGCTTTGCCGCATTTCAACAGATGTTGGATGAATATGCCGACCGCGAAGCGGTTCTGGCGGTGGGACACAATCCCAACGTCTTCCAGTTTTTAGGCCGATTGATTACAGGCAAGGGCGGCGCGGCGATCCGCATGAGAAAGGGATCGATTGCGCGCATCGATATGGAGCAGCATCCGCCGCGACTGCAATGGCTGCTCGATCCGCGCTCGGCGCGGGCGATCTACGCCAGCGTGACGAAGAGCTCGCGGCCGAAGACTTCGCGGAAGTAGTCGGCCTCCTTGCGCAGCGACCACAGTTCCAGCTCGGCGCCGGTACGGCCCGGCTTCAACTCCAGACAAACGCGTTTGGGATAGATTTTGGTGGCGACGCGCAAAACGTCGCTGACGCGGTCTTGATTAAGGGCCACGGCCAGACGCAACAGCACCACGGCGCAATGGATGTTCTTGTGCTCCTCGGCGGGAATGTTGCGCATGGCGCGATCGCCGGACTCGGGGCGGCTTTTGCCCAGGTAGCGGGCGATGGCCGAGATTACGGTGCGATGCAGTTGCGTGTAGCCGTAGATCTCCGAGCTGGAGATGATGTACTGCGTGTGACGGTTGTGGCCCTGATGGTTGATGAATTTTCCGGTGTCGCGCAGCAGTGCGGCGTCGGCGATCCAACTTTCGTATTCGGCCGGGAGATGGTGAAGCGATTTCAGCTCGCGGAAAAGTTGCACGGCATGCGCGCGTACGGGCTCGGCCTGATGCAGATCGACGCCGTAGCGGCGAGCGGTGGCCAGCACGCTTTCGCGGCGCTCAATTTCGAATTCGCGATGTTCGCGGGCGTCCGCCGCGGCGGATTCGGCCAGCATTTGCGCGAGAATGCCATCGCGCAATCCCAGCGGCGAGTAGCGGAAGCCGGGTAGATCGAAGGTCTCGAGCAACTCGGCGTAGACCTGCGCGCCGGCGACGATAATCTCGGCGCGGCGCGGGCCGATGCCGGGCACCGCCTCGCGCGCCGGCAGCGGCAGCTTGGCCAGCTTGGCGGCGATTTTGCGCACCTCGGCGGTAGGAACCATGCCGGCGCGAATGGCGGAACGGTATTCCGCGGTGGCGGAACGCGCGCTGACTTTGCCCGTTTTTTTGCCGCAGGGTTTGCCGCTTTTCGCGCTCATGCAATAGGCGTCGGAGAGCGCGGCGGCGGTGCCGGAAGAGGCGATGACCAGCGGCGGTTTGTCGAACTGCAGCTTGCGCCGGGCGCGGCGCAGCTCGCGCGAGATCAACTGCTTCATGCGCGCCAGCCCGTCGGCCGGAGCCGGATCGTCGGGGATGAATTGTTCGGTGAGCCGGACCGCGCCCAGCGGCAGGCTCATCGCCTCACGAATGCGCTTGTGCTCGGAAAAGGTCAATTCGCAACTGCCGCCGCCCAAATCGAGCAGCAGAACGCGGCCGCCCGCGCCGGGCTCAACGGCGATGATGCCGAGATGAATCAGACGCGCCTCTTCCAACCCGGAGATGATCTCCATGTTCCAGCCGGTCTCGGCCTTGACCCAGGCCTGAAAGGCGGCGGAATTGCGCGCGTCGCGCATAGCCGAGGTGGCCACGACGCGAATGCGGTCCACGCCGTGCGCCTGCACCGCACGCTGAAAGCGCTTAAGCGCGCGTAGCGTGGCGGCCATCGCTTCGGGTGAGATCAGCCCGGTGTCGAAGACGCTGCCGCCCAGTCGCGTGACCTCGCGATCTTCGGCGACGGTCTTTAGTTGGTGGGCATAAACTTTGGCGATTCTCAGCCGGCAGGAATTGGAACCGATATCGATAGCAGCGAAGGTTGGCATAGCGATTTACGACAAGCTCCCGGAAATAGTATCGACCCCAAGCCAAGATACATGAAAGGGGGGCAGGGAAAACAGGGAACAGGGAGCGAGGGAATGCACGGTTTATCGCGCGCCGTAGTACGAAGCCGCCGAAGTTTGTTCGCTGGCCGTGGGCGCAAATCCATTGGTCAACGGCGCTGTTACGGTTGGCGCGCTGTCGCCGGTCATCGGTTGTGCGGCTTGCGTGGCCGGCGCTACGGCCAGTCCGCGCTCGACGGTCAACTCCATTGCACGCTCGATGGGAATGCGCACTCGCCGCTGCGAGCTTTCGGCGGGATCGATCCAACTGTAGTTTTCAAGTCGCAGATCTTCTCGCGCGTGCAGGTCGTCAATGTCGTGCTCAAAAGCGCTGCTGCTCGCCTGGATCGATTGTGCGGATTGATTTCTTTGCGCGCTCCGATCTTGATGCGCCTTGTTCGGGCCGCAACCGTTCAAGCTCGCGACGGCGGCAAAAAACGCCATCGCGGCAAGGCAAACGAAGCTCGTTGAGCGAAGCTGGTTCCGCTTGCTGTCGCATTCGATCTGATTAAGCGCGCGCATCTTCAACCTCCAAAATCTCCGCCAACTGCGGATCGTTCGATTGCACCAGCGGCCGCCGTTTTAACTGTGCGCAGAAGTAAGCAAACCAGAAAGCCGCCATCGCGGCAGGCACGGTGACGTACTCCAGAATTCCCCAACTGAAGTGCAGGTTGCGCGCCGCGTCAGAAAAATTCGGCTCAATGAGCCAGAAAAGATCGAAGGCGCGGGCGAAGATCATCCACAAACAGACCATCGCGAGCCGACGCTTATTGCGCTTCAGGTCGCGCGAAAGCAGAAGCGTGAAGGGAACGAGCCAGTGGAAGACGAAATCGAGAGTGAGAATCGCGCCCCAGCCGCCGCGCATACGGTCCAGGTACCAGTGGACTTCGTCGGGCAAATTGCCTGACCAGACGATGAGGAATTGCGAAAAGGCCAGATAGACATTCAGCATCACGAAGGCGAAAGCCAGCTTGCCCAGATCGTGCTGCTCGCTCGGCCGCAGCAGCGTTTTGAATGGCTCGGCGCGGGAGAGCGCAATCGAAATCACAATCGCCAGCGCCAGCACCGCGTAGCCCTGGCCCACAAGAAATAGCAATCCGTAGATCGACGAGTACCAGGTTGGGTCCATTGACATCACCCAGTAAATCGCCGCCGCCGTCATCGTCAGCGCGTAGACCGCCAGTCCCGGCCCGGAGATATTTTCAATTTTTTTAATCCAGTCAAGAGCCGTCTCTTGGCCGTCGCGCTTGAGGCCGAGTGCATTCAACCGCCATGCGTAGAGTCCCCAAATCGCGAAGCAGACGAGACTGGTCGCGACGAAGGCCGCGAGGTTGAGCATTGGTCGCTTGAAGTCCAGGCAGTGCGCTTGCAGCTCCGTAATCAGTCCGGCTTTGAGCGCGGCCGCCGTCTTGCTCGCATCGGTGAATCGCGCCCACAGGTAGAGCCGCCGTGCGAAAATTGCCACGACCGCCCAATAAATGAAGACCAACGGCAGCGTGCGGCTCATCGCTTCCAGCGGCCGGCGCAACAGCACTCCCCACTTGCCTCCTGTGCAGTATTGCACCATCAGCAATGCGAGCGCGCCCACGGTCAGGCTCCAGACGAAGATCATTCCCAGCGCCCAGGCGCGCAGCAGATGATCCCAACCGAGTCCGTCCTGCGCATCGCCGGCAAGCGCAAGAACAACGGCCGCCGCCGAAAAAATGCCGCTAGCAACGAGCGAGCGTTTTTGCCAGCCGTCGACAAAAGCCGGCGCACTTAAATCAGTGGGCAGCGTTTTGGCGATTTGAGTTTCGTGTGCCATTCGTTCTTACCTTTGCCCCGCTGAATTTTGCGCGTTCGCCGAGTTTGCCGAAGCGGCAGGCCACGGCTCGGCAAAGCTCTCCGGCAGATTTCGCTCGCGCGCAATCGCTTTCAGGTCGCGGATGTTCGCTCCGGCCGGCACGTCTTTGAGCGTCGCCGACTGGCTCAATTGCAGCGCGCGAATGTAGGCTGCCACCGCCCAGCGGTCTGCTGGCGCAATTTGCGCGGCATAGGAGGGCATTGAGTTGTAGCCGCCGTTGGTCATTACATAAAAGTAGTGCGAAAGTGGCTGCGCGAGCCGCGCCTGATCGTGCAGATTAGCCGCCGGCCGAAAGCCGCGCTCGACGATTTCGCCTTGCCCGTTGCCCACCCGCGAGTGGCAGGGCGCACAGAAGGCGTTGAAGCGCTCCTGCCCGCGCTTCAGAACTTCCATCGTGACGGAGAAAGGTAACTGGTCGAGCTCTTGCCGGTAACCATTCGGCCCTTGCACCACGCCGGTGTAAAAGTAGCTGTTGTCGCGCAACTGGCCGCGCGCCACGGTGTTCTCTACTTGCTGGCGCGCGCCGCGATGGTCGGCAAAAAACGCCGAGCCACGCTGCGGCTGCATTTTGGGCTGGTTCTGCATATCCTGGCGGCAGCCGGCGGCGAACAATAACGCGGCGAGTCCGATGCAAGCCACACCGCGGCGCATGCAGCAAAAAGCTGAAAGCTGAAAGCTGAAAGCTGAAAGCTGCATCAACGCTCCACCTCCACGACTGAATTCGGATGGAAGCGCTCCAAATAGTTTTTCGCTTCCTCTCGCTCGAACTTCGGATCGCGTGCTTCGAGGCACAAAAAGAATTTGTCCGTTGTCGCGCCCCGGCGGAAGTTGGTCGCGTTGAAGAGCGGATGGTAGAACTCCGGCAGCTTGTTCAGCGCCAGCATTCCCAGTCCTGCTGAAACTCCGGCGCAGAGAATCGTCCACTCGAAGGCGGGCACGATAAAGGCCGGCCAGGAGTTGAGCGGGCGGCCGCCGACATTGATTGGATAGGCGACGACTGAGATCCACCAGCAAAGCGCGAAGATCGACGAGCCTCCCAGAATGCCGCCGATGAGCGTGATGAGCGGAACGTGATTTGCATGGGCGCCGATAGCTTCGGCCGCCTCTTCGACCGGATAGGGCGTGTAACAATCCATACGCCGCCAGCCGTCGGAGCGGGCCTGGCGCGCGGCTCGCACTAACTCTTCCGGCGTATCGAATTCGGCCAGCAATCCGTAGATTTTTTCGCGCGCGGGCATTAGTCGCCGGCCTCCTCCGCTTTAACTTTTGCCGCGGGCAGCATGGCGCGCATCTCGTGTATGGGAACCATGGGTAGCAAACGCACAAAAAGCAGGAACAGAAAAACGAAGAGCGCGATCGTGCCCAGGTAAGTCAGATAATCCCAGCGCGTGGCGCGGTAAGTACCCCACGACGAAGGCAGAAAGTCGCGATGCAGGCTGGTCACCACGATCACGAAGCGCTCAAACCACATGCCGACATTGATGACGATTGACAGGCAGAACATGAAGGCTAAGTTGGCGCGCAGCTTGCGCCACCAGAGCGCGGTCAGCGGAATCACGAGATTGCAGACGATCAGTACCCAGTACGACCAGCCCATCGGCCCGAAGAGGCGATTCCAGTAAGCGAATGCCTCCCAGTGCGAGGCCGAATACCAGCTCATGAAGGCTTCCATCACGTAGCCGTAGGCCACGATGAGTCCGGCGGCTAGCATCACTTTGCCCATGTTGTCGATGTGCCGCGCGGTGACAAAATTTTCCAGGTGATAGAACTTGCGCAGCGGAATAGCGAGCGTGAGCACCATCGCCATGCCGGAGTAGATTGCGCCGGCGACGAAGTAAGGCGGAAAGATAGTGGTGTGCCAGCCGGGCAGAANNCCAGCCCGGCCAGCAGCAGCGAAGCGCTCTCATAGCGCACCCAGTGTCGCGTCGAACCGCGCCAGCCTAGCGCCAGCAGACCGTAAAAATATTGCGCGAATTTTGACTGCGCGTGGTCACGCATCGTCGCCAGATCGGGCACCATGCCGACGTACCAAAAGAGTAGCGAGATCACGGCATAAGTCGCGACGGCAAAAACATCCCACATCAACGGCGAGCGTAACTGCGGCCACACCTGCATGGTGAAGGGCAGCGGGAAAAGCCAGTAAGCAAGCCAGGGCCGGCCAAGGTGAATTACCGGAAACAGTCCGGCGCAAACTACGGCGAAGATCGTCATCGCCT
>PMHC01000136.1:0-513 GCA_003156495.1 Acidobacteriaceae bacterium | reverse complement strand
CCGATCCACCAGACAAAGTTGACGATGGCCAAGCCCCAGGCCGTGGGCTGCGTAACCGCCCAAATGCCCGTGCCTTTGATGAAGAGCCACGCCAGCGCGGCCATGAGCACGACGACTCCGCCACCAGCTACGCTGAATAGCGCGAACCAGCCGGCGGNNATGCGCACGATCTTCTCGGTGACCGAGAGAAAGCTCTGCCCCGGCGCAATAACGCTGAAGCTGCCGGTCGCCTGATCGATTCCGGCATCGACATTTGCTGCGCGAATTTTCGTTTCGTCGTTCGCCATTGTTGTCTTGTGCTTCAGTCCCTAGTTCCTTGTTTTTTCTTTGGCGGCCCTTCCAACTCGCGGTTCACATTCAACACTTCGGCGATGTACGTGGTTCGCGGCCGCGTGTTCTGGCCGGCCAGCGCCTGATAGCTGCGCCGGTCGGCGCGCAGTTTGGAAACTTGGCTGTTTTTGTCGTTGATGTTGCCGAAGAGGATTGCGCCGGCCGGGCAAGCCTGCTGGCAGG
>PMHC01000281.1 GCA_003156495.1 Acidobacteriaceae bacterium | reverse complement strand
GCTAGCTCCGCTAACCCCGCTCACTCCGCTATCCTTCTACAAGCATGTCACTCGCCTACATCGCCCTCGGCGCCAACCTTCTCAGCCCTGCCGGCCCTCCTGAGGCCACGCTCGCCGCCGCTGCTGAACGCCTCGCCGCTCTTGGCCGCATCGCCGCGCGCTCCTCGCTCTACTCCACCGCCCCGGTCGGCTTCGTCAACCAGCCCCGCTTCGTCAACGCCGTTCTCTTGCTTGAAGCCTCGCTGGCCCCGCGCGAGCTACTTAAAAAACTTCTTGAAATCGAGCGCGACTTCGGCCGCAAACGCATCGACGCGGTTCTCAACGGCCCTCGCCCGCTCGATCTCGACCTGATTTTGTACGGCGATCTGGTTCTCCACGAGTCGGAACTGGAGCTGCCTCATCCGCGTTTCGCCGAGCGCGCCTTCGTTCTCGTCCCACTCAATGAAATCGCGCCCGAGCTGCGCGATCCGCGCACCGGACTCGCCGTTTCTCAGCTCGCCGCCCGCCTGCCCGAAGACGCCAATGCCGCCTCCCGCATCGAAAACGAGCACTGGGCCGCTAAAATCTTTTCGTGACCCCGATCTTTCAACTTCTCGCCGAAAGCCCATCGGGCGGCCGCCGCGGCCGTCTTAATCTTCCGCATCAAACCGTCGAAACCCCGGTCTTTATGCCCGTCGGCACCCAGGCCACCGTCAAGGCCGTCACGCAAGGCGAGCTCGAAGCTCTCGGCGCGGAAATTATTTTAGGCAACACGTATCATCTCTATCTTCGTCCCGGACACGAAGCCATCCGACGCATGGGCGGCCTGCACAAGTTCATGAGCTGGCCCCGTGCCATGCTTACCGACTCGGGCGGCTTTCAGGTCTTCTCGCTCAGCGCCCTGCGCAAGGTCAGCGACAACGGCGTTCAATTCCGTTCCCATCTCGACGGCTCAAGCCATCTTTTTACCCCCGAGCATTCGATCGACGTCCAGATCGCCCTCGGCGCCGACATCTGCATGGCCTTCGACGNNTCGACGAGTGCACCGAGTACCCTGCTCCCCGCGCCCGCGCCGAAGAAAGCCTTCGCCTCACCCTGGCCTGGGCCGAGCGTTCGCTCACGCACTTCCGCGCTCACTGCCGCGAGGTTCCCTGGTTTCAATCGCCGAATGGAGCAGCCCAACACTCAGAGGAGAATCTCGCCTCCGAAACCAAGCAAGACTCACTCTCTAGGGTGCCCCAGGTCTCGTTTTTGAGACCTGGGATGGAAGATCGCACGCAATCTTTATTCGGCATCGTACAGGGCGGCATGTATCACGACCTTCGCCGCCAGTCGGCCGAGCGCTTAGTTGAAATGGATTTCGACGGCTACGCCATCGGCGGCTTGAGCGTTGGCGAACCGCGCGAGCTGACCCTCGAGATGATCGCCGAAACGCTGCCGCTTTTGCCTAAAGACAAGCCCCGTTATGTGATGGGCGTCGGCTATCCGGACGAGATCGAGCAATACGCCCGGCTGGGCGTTGACATGATGGATTGCGTACTGCCCACCCGCGCCGCGCGCCACGGACTGCTCTTCACCAGCGAAGGCCGGTTGAATATCAAAAATCGCCAATTCGCCGAGGACCAGAACCCGCCCGACCCGAAGTGCGACTGTCCGGTCTGCCGCCGCTACTCCCGAGCCTATCTGCGCCACCTGATCCAGGCCAACGAGCCGCTCTCAGGCACGCTGAACACCATTCACAATCTCGCCTTTTATCTCGGCATTATGCGGAAGCTGCGGGCGAGCCTTGAAACGGAAAGCGTCGCCGCCAATTAATCACTGCCTACATTGCGCCGCCCAACAGCGTTTTCAGCGCCGCGATGTATTCGCTCAGCGCCGTTCGCCCTTTCTCGGTCAGCCGGTAGATCGTCTGCGGCTTCCGCTGCACGAATTTCTTTTTCATCGCCACGTAGCCGGCTTCTTCTAGCTTCATCAACTGCGCTCCCAGATTGCCGTCCGTCGCGCCGGTTTTCGTTCGCAGCCAGGTAAACTCCGCCGTTTCCACTCCCGCCAGCAGCGAAAGCAGCGCCAGACGCAGTTTTCCGTGAACCATGGGATTCAACTCCGGTAGCTCAGGCATGAATTTCCTCGCTCCGCCGCGCCCGCGCTTCGGAGATCATGCAGTAAACGCCAAATAGAATCTGGCAAAGAAAAACAGTTATCAAAAGTGTGACCGTTCCCTGCGTGTCCGTACCAACCACGCAAATCCAGCATGTCGCCCACCAGATTACGGTGCAGCCAAACTGCACTTTCCACTTGAGAATGAAGCTGGAGGCGGCATTGGCTACGCCTAGCATCGCCGCCAAGATCCCCATGAACGCTTGCGTCTCCAATAGGCCTTCTCCCGCGAGCGCAATTAGAAGGACAAACATTGAAATTCCGGTGGCCATCCATACCGCACCGAGCGCCCGGCCCATTGTTGTCCGCGGTCGGCTGCGCGCTCTTCGGCTCGCAATAACGCCTGTCAGTACAAAGGCCGCAATCATCGTCACCGGCCAAGCCAATGTGGCTTTCGGCCCCCATGCCGACCAGGCCATCGCTGCGTAGAAGGCCACGCCCCACAACACAAACGTCCATCCCCAGCCTTCGGTCGTTTGCCTGCCTTCGGTCATCATGCTCTCGATCAGCTTCACCCGCTCCGCCAGATCCTTCTCGTTCGTTTCAACCGTCATTTCCACTCCTTCTTTGCCGCGGTCAATCTATCAATACAGAGTACTCTACTTTATAGAGCAAAAGACCGTCAAGAAAAATCTTTATGGGCGACAATTCCTTTGTGAAAGGGCGGGAGCGCGGCAATTTCAAGCGTCTTTGACCAAACCAATGCCGCTTGTTGACGCGAAAAAATCGCTTCAAATGGACAAAGGAGAGGAGTGAGTAGCCGGCACGGCGCAAAGCGGAAAGAACTCCGACAGCTTGAACTGAGCGCGATTCCAATTCCGCAGCTCGCCAATCAGCCGCTCGACCACCTCGGCCCAATCGCCTTTTTTCTTCTGCCGGAAAAGACGCATCGTCGGGTACCAGGGCGAGCTTTCGATCTTCTCCATCCACCGCCAATCCGGCAGATACGGCAGCATGACCCACACCGGCTTGCCCATGGCGCCGGCCAAATGCGCGATGCAGGTGTCGGTGGTCACCACCAGATCGAGGCCGGCGATAATGGCCGCTGCTTCAGCCAGATCTTTATCGTGACTCGAACCGTCCCAGACGCTCACCTCGCGCGGCAGCTCGGCCAGTTGCTTGGCGGGTTCGCCTTTCTGCAATGAGATCCAAGTGGCATCGACGGCGCGCAAAAGCGGCAGCAGCGTTTCGACCCGCGTCGAGCGATGACGGTCGGCCTTGTAGTTCGGATTGCCGGCCCAGGCCAACCCCACGCGCGGCCCTGAGCTCAGCGAGAAAAGTTGCAACCGCTTCTCTTGGGCCAGCGCCGGATCGGCCCCCAGATACGCGCCCGTCCACGGCGTCGTTTCCGTCGTTGTACCAAAAACCGCCGGCATGCTCAGCAGCGGGCATTCGTAGTCGAATTGCGACAGCTCGGTTCCCATGACGGCGATTTCCGCCAGCCCCGCGCGCACCGCGGCCAGCGATTGCAGCAACCGCTCGGCCGCCGCCTGCACATGCAAAACCGGCCGGCCGCCACGCGCCACCACCAGCATGGCGTAGCGGCAAAACTGAATCGTGTCGCCCAATCCCTGCTCGGTGTGCAGCAAAACCAACTGTCCGTTCAGCGCCTCGCCCTTCCAGCGCGGCTGCTTGAAGAGCCGCGGCAGCCGGTGCACCTCGCGAAAGCGCCAGCGGGCCTCGTAACCCGGCCAGCCTTTGGCCCAATGCCCCAGCCGCAACTGCGTCAGAGCCAGGTTGTATTCCGCGCCGGCGCTAAGCGGATCGAGCTTGGCCGCCGTCTCCTGCGCCTTGAGCGCCTCTTCCATCCGCCCCAGATCGAGCAGCGAATTGCCACGGTTCGAGGCCGCCGCGGTACTGCCCAACTCCTCGGCCCGCGTGAAAACCTCGACGGCCTCTTCAAAGCGGCCTTCCAGATGTAGCAGGATTCCGTGCATGTTGACGGCTTCCTGATGATTGGGATTCTGCGCATAAGCCCAGCGCAGCCACTGCCAGGCTCCGGCAAAATCTTTTTCGTCGGCGCGAAAGTGACACCAGGCCATCAGCGTCTCGATGCGGTTCGGATTGATGGCCAGAGCCCGAAACAGCAACTTCTGCGCCTTTTCCACATGCTTGCGGTCGCGCTCGAGCGACGCCAGATGTACCCAGCCCGAAGCCATGTTGGGCTGCAGCGTGACGGCCCGCTCAAACGCCGCCTCGGCATAAAGTTCGTTGCCCTCATCCCGCAGCAGGCTGCCCAGATTCAGCCAGGCCTGGGCAAAGTCCGGCTTCTCGTTGATCGCCCGCCGATAGTGTTTTTCGGCTTCTTTCGTCCGCCCCAGACGGGCCAGGACGAAGGCCATGGCAAACTCGCCCTCCGGCAGCCTCGGCTGCAAATCGAGCGCCTTCTTGTACCGCTCCAGAGACTCTTCGTTCCGCCCCAGGTAGGCCAGCGCGCTGCCCATCCCCATGTGCGCGGAAACCAGTCCCGGCTGCCGTTTGAGCGCCAGATCGAACTCGCGAATCGCCTCTTCCGGGTGGCCGGCGACGATCATCAAATCGCCCATGGCGCGCCGCGCCAATGGGTCCATCCCATCCAACCGGATGGCCTGCATGTACGCTTCGCGCGCCTCCTCGAAACGCCGCACGGTTTTCAGCGAGAGCCCCAGCGCCACCCAGGCGGTGCCCGTCTGCGGCGCCGCCTGCGCCGCCGCCGCCGCCATCTTGACGGCGGCAATCGCTTGGTGGCTGGCAATCGCCACCAGGCTCATGCCCACCAGCGCCGATGGTTGCTGCGGATTCCGATCGAGTATGAGCTGGTAACCGTGCGCCAGCTCGATCAGTCGTTCCGTAATGTCCACCTGGGGGCGCGTTCCGTTTCTACGCTCCCGCGCCTGTGCATCCGGCCTGTTTGTCGCCGCTTCAACCGTCATAATCCATTCCGCCGCGGAAAGACACTGCTGCTTATCTTGCAACTTATCCAGCGACAGGCGGATACTCAAGAACTCCTTCACTCAAAATCGACAGAATCGGCATCAAATTCCTAACCTGGAAGCGGTAGCCCATTTTGGAACGCGGCGCGCGCACCAACTTCCCTTCCCCGTCCAGGCAGCTATCATCAATCTTGTGATGGCGTATCCCAGACTGGGCGACATTCTGGCCAACTCGATTACCCACGGCATCGGCGCCGCGCTGGCCATCGTCGGCGCAACGTGGTTGATCGCCACCTCGACGCGCGGCTCGGCGCGGCTGGTCGTTAGCTGCACCATCTTTTCCCTCTCGCTGGTGCTGGTCTACCTTTGCTCCACGCTTTACCACTCGCTGACGCTTACCCCGGCCCGCGATTTCTTTCACATCCTCGACCACTCGGCGATTTATGTCCTGATCGCCGGCACATATACGCCCTTCACGCTGGTTTCGCTGCGCGGAGCGCGAGGCTGGGTGCTCTTTGCCGTGGTCTGGGCGCTGGCGGCAATCGGCATCGTTTCAAAAAGCGTTTTCATGAAGCACTTCACCCACGGCCTGCTAGCCTTTGTTTCGACGGCGGTCTATCTGATTCAGGGCTGGCTGGCGGTCTTCGTAATTGGCCCGCTGATCAACGCCATTGGCTGGCAGGGAATGCTCTGGCTGGCCGCCGGAGGCCTGGCTTACACGCTCGGCGTCATCTTTTATGCCCTCGATCGCCGGCCCTACTTCCACGCCACCTGGCACTTGTTCGTGCTGGCCGGCAGCGTCGCGCATTATTTTGCGATTTTGCTTTACGTGGTGCCGTCTCGCGCCTGAGCAGCCGCGACAAACAACAATCCACTGTCCACTGTCCACTGCGCACTGCGCACTGCCGTCATTCTGCCAATTCGTCAGCCGCTTGCCAGAAAGCAATCCGCGCAGGTGGTTGACGGCGATAACCCAGGGCACGGCCGACGAAAAGGCAAATCGCGCCAGCACGGCCCGCCAGCCGCGGCGGCGCAGCTCGGGCCAGTCGCGGAAAAACGCAAACCAGCCGTGCAGCGCCAGAATCACCAGCAGCGGCATAACGGTCCAACGCAGGCTGGCGAGCGCCGCCAGGTCCACCAGGCAGCGCGCGGCGTTGCGCAACAGCCGCTTCCAGCGCACGCGGGCCTGACCGTCGCTGGTGGCGTAGCGGGCCAGTTGGTGGCAGGCGGAATAAAAGCTATTGCGCGGCCCGTAGAGCGCCTTGGCGTTGGCGACGAAGGCCGGCTCGGTCAGCCGCCGCGCCTCCAGATCGAAGAGCGTGTCTTCGCCCACCAGCACCTGTTCGGGAAAGCCGCCGATCTTCGCCCAAAGTGATTTGGTAAAAGCCATCGAACGCGCCGTGCAGGACTTGGTCGGCGCGACAGCCTCCAGCTTGACGCTGAAAAACGGTGCCGAGGCAATGTCCCAAACCGTGCAGTTGCCGGGATCCAGTTGCGAGCCGCCCAGCGCGTATTCGGCCTGGCCCGAAGCCAGCGGCGCGGTCAGATTCGCGAGCCAGTCGGGCGCGTAGGCGCAGCCGGCGTCGGCGCAGGCGACAATCGGCGATGAAGCCGCGGCGATGGCCACATTGCGGCCGCGCGAAACCGGCCCCAGCGAATGCTTCAGATTGCAGCTTTCGTCGCGGATCGCCACCAGACGGCGGTCGCGACTGGCCGCGGCCTGCAGCCACTCCCATGTTCCATCGGTCGAGCCGCCGTCAACGACGATCACTTCTGTCGCCGGCGGCTGTTGGGCCAGAAGGCTCTCGACCGCCCGCTCGATCTCCCGGCCTTCGTTCAATTCGGTCACTACGACGCTAACAGGCTGCATGAAGGCAGTATAGCGACCGGCCGCGCCGGCTCGACGATCGCCGGCGGGCGGCTTTCCGCCTGGGAGCAACTCCGGGAGCACCGGGCGGCGGCGACTACTCTTACGCCACTCCCTGCGCCGATTGCGCAATATTGCGCAATCGCAATTTTGCGCAATATTGATCTGTATTTCAATCTCAAACCAAGGTAATTAAAGGAGCATAAGGTTCCCGAAAGAAGTTGGGGCCTCGGGATGCACCGTGTATTCACGCTCCAGTGTGTAACGGTACGGCAGCACTCCCCTGCCAGCTTTAAGCAAGTTCCGAACAATCATGAGGCACGCCGAGCGCTGGAACCAGACCCGAAAAATCGCGAACGGAGACCGTACATGCACTGCTTTACGGACCGGAAAGACTACCCCCTCGGCCGGAAAGATCGCCGCTTCGAAGTTTCTTTGAAAGAAACCGGAATCTCTCCATCCTCCGCCGGAATGGGCGGCACGGCAGTTGGCGCATGGACCATTCGCGCCACGGCTGGGCGCGCGACGCGCTGGCTCATCGCGTTGGCGGCGCTGCTGCTTTCTCCGCTCGGCCTCTGGGCGCAGTTCGGCTCGCAGACGGTAGGCGCGACGGCTACGCAAAGCATTACGGTGACGGCGACGGCCGCCGGAACGGTTTCAAGCGTGGAGGTGCTGACGCTGGGCGCGCCGGGCGGCGATTACGCCGTGGGAACGGGAAGTTCGAATTGCACCTCGGCAGCGCTGGCGGTGAACGGCACCTGCACCGAGTCGGTGAGCTTTACGCCCTCGCGGCCGGGTCCGAGGCTGGGCGCCGTGGTGCTGGTGGGCACGGTTTCAAGCGTGCGAACGGTTCTGGGAACGGCCTACCTTACCGGAAGCGGCACCGGCGGACTGGGCGTACTCGCCTCGGGCAACGTGCTGCCGGTAGCCGGCCAGTTCGGGTTCTTCACCTCGGTGGGCGACGGGGCGCAGGCGACGGCGGCCGAGCTCGATTTGCCGAGCGGCGTGGTGGTTGACGGCGCCGGCAACATGTACATCGCCGACACCGGACACAACCGCATCCGCATGGTCTGCGCCAGCGCGACCAGCGCGACAATTTACGGAACGAGTTGCGCGGGCGCGGGGATCATTTCAACCATCGCCGGCAACGGCAATCCCACCTACACCGGCGACGGGGCGGCGGCTTCCGGCGCGACGCTAAGCACGCCCGTCGGGCTGGCAATCGACGGGGCGGGCAATCTTTACATTGCCGATAGCAGCAACAACGCGGTGCGCGAAATTCTGGCCGCGACCGGCGAGATTACGACGGTGGCCGGAAACTCGGCCGGTACGGTTTGCGGTGGACATACCGACGCGGTGGGCGACGGCTGCGCGGCTACGCAAGCGACGCTCAATTCTCCCGAGGGCGTGACAGTCGACGCCAGCGGCAATCTCCACATCGCCGATACGAACAATCATCGCATCCGCAAAGTCACTGCCTCGACGGGCGTGATTACGACGGTGGCCGGCAGCGGCTTTGCAAACGCCAACGGAACCGGCGCCTACAACGGCGACGGCATCGCGGCGACCAGCGCGGAGCTGAATTATCCCTATGCGGTGGCCTTCGACGCGAGCGGCAACATGTACATTCCCGATTCGGCCAACCACCGCATTCGCGAGGTGGCTGCCGTTAGTGGAGCGATCACATCGGCGAGCACAATTTCGACCTTTGCCGGCACGGGCAACGCGGGCTCGACGGCCTGCGGGGCGACGCCGGTAGCGGCGACCACGGCCTCGGTCTGGTTGCCGGAGGGCGTGGCGGTGGATGCGGCCGGCAACGTCTACATCGCCGAGACGCAGAATGCGGCCGTGCGCAAAGTAAGTTCATCGACGGGATTGATTTCGACGGTGGCCGAAAACGGATGCGGCGATTTTTACTCCGGCGGCGTCTTCACCGAGATGGAGTTTTACGGGCCGATCGGCCTGTTTCTGGATGGCGACGGCAATCTCTACGTGACCGACACGCTCAACATGGTGGTGCGCGAAATCCAGGGCAACTATGCGGCGGTTAAGTACGCAACGCCGATCCGGCAAGGGGAAACCTCCGCGACCGACGACGAGACGATTGAAAACGACGGCAACGCGGCGCTGACGCTGACCGCGATTACGGCCGGAACCAATTCGGCGGTGGATGGAACGGTGACGAACGGCTGCACGGCGGCCGAGTCGCTGGCAATCGATGGAACGTGCGTAGTGGGCGCGGTTTTTGCGCCGTCGCTGACGCCGACACTGACGGCGAACACGACCGAGACGCCGGAGATCACGATCGCCGCCGATGCGCAGGCCAGCGTGGCGGCGGCGAACTCGCCGCTGGCAATCCAGCTAGTAGGCGTGGCCGAGCCGGTGAATTCGACAACGACGACAATCAGTTCGAATCCCAATCCCTCGCGCTACGGCCAGTCGGTGACTTTTACGATGACGGTGACGACCGGCGCGAACACGGGCAGCTTAACCGGGACAGTCACGCTTAAAGACACCTTCGGTGGCAGCACGACGACGCTGGCCTCAAAGCTGGCGGTGAATTCCTCGGGGTTGGCCAGCTACGCGACCTCGGCATTGGCTGTGGGCGTGCATTCGATCGTGGCCTCCTACGACAACACCGACNNGGCCGTCAACGAGGGAACCGGCGTGGTGTTGAGCTCGAGCCTGAATCCTTCGACGGTGGGGGCGAGCGTGACCTTTACGGCGACGGTCTCGTCGAGCGGCGGCGGCGTAACGCCGACGGGCACGGTGACTTTTTACGACGGCACAACGGCGCTCGCGACGCAGGCGATCAACGCAGGCGGCGTGACGACCTATACGACCTCGACGCTCGCCAACGGCGTGCATGAGATGACAGCCGAATACAACGGCGATACCAGCAGCGAGGTCGCGAGCAGCACCTCGGCCACGGTGAACCAGGACGTGCAGGCGAGCTCAACGTTAACAGTCGGGTCGAGCGTGAATCCCTCGAATTACGGCACAAGCGTGACTTTCACGGCGACGGTGGCCTCAAGCGCAACGCAGGCGGCGACCGGCACGGTGAAGTTTTACGACAACGGCGCGCAGATCGGAACCGGAACGCTCTCAGGCAGCCCGGCGCAGGCGAGCTTCGCGATTTCGACTTTGATCGTGGGCACGCATCCGATCACGGCCAGCTACGCGGGCGACAATTACAATGCGGCGAGCACAACGGCGGCAGCACTCAGCCAGATCGTGAATCAGGCGGCGACGCAGGCCTCGGTCGTGGCCAAGCCCAGCCCCGGCATTGGCGGCACGGCCGAGACGATTACGGCGACGGTGACGCTGAGTTCAGGCACGGCGCCACTCACCGGCACGGTAATCTTTACCGCGGGAACAACGACATTGGGCTCGGCAGCGCTGGGCTCAGCGGGCACGGCAACAATTACGCCGACGCTTTCTGCCGGCGGCTACGAAATTGTGGCCACCTACGGGGGCAACACCAACGCCACGAGCAGCGCATCGGCGCAGACGGCGTTGACGATGAATCAGGCGACGACGCAGACGACGGTCTCAGCTTCGCCCAGCCCGGCGATTGTGCTTTCTTCGATTACGTTTACCGCGACGGTGAGCGGCAACGGCGGCACGCCAACCAGCAGCGTGAACTTTTTGGCTAACGGCAACGTAATCGGCGCCGGAACGCTGAGCGGCGGCAAAGCGACGCTCAGCTATTCGCAACTGGCGGCGGGCAGCTATTCGATTACGGCGCAGTATCTGGGCGACACCAATGACGCCGCAAGCACTTCACCGGTTGTCAGCGAGACGGTGGGCACGATTTCAACCACAACCAGCCTGGGCACGGCCTCGACGACCGGAGCGGACGCGCAGGTGATTCTGACCGCGACGGTGGTCAACGCGAGCACCGGGCCGACGCCGACCGGCACCGTTACTTTTTATAGCGGCACGACGGCGATCGGTGCCTCGACGCTCGATTCAAGCGGCGTGGCAACGCTGACGCCGGACTTGAACGCGAATGAGAGTTACAGCATTTACGCCGTCTATGGCGGAGATTCCTACCACGGCGCATCGACCTCTTCTGTGGTGACGGTTTCAGGAACGGCGGTAGGTTTCAATCTGTCGGTTTCGCCCTCGAGCGTGACGGTGGCAACCAAGCAGAACACTACGGTGACGGTGACGATGAGCTCGAACTCGGGCTTTACCGACACGATCGGCATGGGCTGCTCGTCGCTGCCGGCGGCGGTGACCTGCCACTTTTCGAGCGCCAGCATTACGCTGCCGGCCAACGGCACGGCCAGCGTGACGCTGACGATCGACACCAACAATCCGCTGAGCGGCGGCTCGTCGGCGATGAACCGCCGCGCGGCCAATCAGCAAGTGGCTCTGGCCGGATTGCTTCTGCCGCTGAGCCTCGGCTTCGGATGGATCTTCTGGCGGCTGCGGCGGCGGAATTCGCGAATTTTTACGATGATCTTCGCGCTGGCGTTTTTGGCGGCGACCTTTGCCGTCTCCGGTTGCAGCAACTTCTCGCAGAGTTCGGCCGCGCCGGGCAGTTACACAATTCAGGTAACGGGCACGGGCACCAACAGCAACGTGATTCACTACCAGAGCGTCTCGCTGGTGATTACCAAGTAGACGGCGGGGCGAAATCGGGCAGACGAAAAGAATAAGCGAAAGAGTGCAGCGGGCAATGGAGAGAATGCGGCGGGCGATGAGATTGATGCGCAAATGCGGCAAGTCGGGCATGGGCGAGCCGGGCGCGAACAGATGGTTCGCACGACTTGTAGGCGGAGCCGTGGCGCTGCTGCTTTTTGCCCCGGCGGCGCAAGCGCAGGTGACCTGGGCCGGCGACATGGGCGGATTGCAGCTCTCGGCTGGCGCAATGGCTTCCGGCTACACGCTCGAGTACGGGCAGCGAAAAATGCTTGGCTACTCGGCCTTTGTCGATGCGGATACGAAGCGCTGCGTGGGGCTCGAAGCCGAGGGCCGCTGGCTGGAATATCATCAGCGGGCCAACGTACATGCCGAAAGCTACTCGATTGGCGCGCGCTATCACCTTGATTTCGGCCGCTGGCAGCCATACGCCAAGGCGCTGGTGGGCTTCGGTGATTTCAATTTTCCTTACAACTACGCGCAAGGGCGCTACTTTACCGCGACGGCGGGCGGCGGGCTGGATTATCACTGGCGGCGCCGGGTCTACATTCGCGCCGTCGATTTCGAATATCAGGATTGGCCGCAGTTCACCTACGGCGCCATGAATTCGGTGGGCGTGAGCGTGGGCCTGCGCGTGCGTTTTTACTGATGCGGCAGCCGCGCCGTGCTTTGTGGTTCGACGGCGAGTTTTTTCGAACGAGCGAACTGGGTGGACGCAGCATCGTGAGGTGGTGCAGCGAAATGAAGCGTGAGTAGCGCGCAGATTGCCCGATCCGATTTCGCTTTCCGGCCCCGGCACCTATTTGCACAACAGCGCTCTCCCGTTTTTGCATATTGGGCCGAAAGTTTACATTCCAGGAACTGTTGTTTACCGGTTGACGAAGATTATGCTCGGCAAAGGCGTAAAACAACTAAAGGGAATTCATGATTTGCCGTCTGTTCGCGATGCGTCGCGGAAGCATTTAGACGACAATTTTGGTGGATTTTCGTGAGCTCAGTCCCATGGCCGTACAATAGCTATGTGGTAGTTTCGACTTTAGGCTTGAGGTAGATCTGCTTTTCCATGTCTTCGAACCATTATCCTTCGCGCTCCTCGCGGTCCCATGGGATTCGCTCGCTGTTCAGCATGTTCTCGAGCGACCTGGCCATCGATCTTGGCACGGCCAACACACTGGTCTTCGCGGCCGGCAAAGGCATTGTTGTCAATGAGCCCTCGATCGTGGCTATCAACAAAAACACCGGCGAAGTAGAGGCCGTAGGCAAAGAGGCCAAAGAGATGCTGGGCCGCACGCCCGGCANNAAGTCACCGAAAAGATGTTGAACTACTTCATCCAGAAGGCGCACAACCGCAAGATGCTGGTGCATCCGCGCATCGTGATCGGCGTGCCTTCTGAAATCACGCAGGTGGAAAAGCGCGCGGTCGAAGATTCGGCCTATCGCGCCAAAGCCAGCGAGGTTTACTTGGTGGAGCAGGCGATGGTGGCGGCCATCGGCGCCGGGCTGCCGATTACCGAGCCTTCGGGCAACATGGTGGTTGACATCGGCGGCGGCACAACCGACATCGCGGTGATTTCGCTTTCGGGCATCGTCTATTCGCGCTCGGTGCGCATGGCCGGCAATCAAATGGACGAGGCCATCACGAATTATCTGAAGCGGAAGTACAATCTGCTGATCGGCGAACGCACGGCCGAGCAGATCAAGATCGAGATCGGATCGGCCTTCCCGCTAGACAAGCCGCTGACGATGGAGATCAAGGGCCGCAACCTGATCGAGGGCGTACCCAAGACGATCGCCATCGACGATAGCGAAATTCGCGAAGCGTTGGGCGAGTGCATCGCGGTCATCATGAACGCGATTCGCGTGGCGCTGGAGCGGACCCCGCCCGAACTTTCCGCCGACATCAGCGATCGCGGCATCGTACTGACCGGCGGCGGCGCGCTGATCAAGAATTTGGACAAGCGCATCCGCGAAGAGACCGGGCTGCCGGTTTCGGTGGCCGACGATCCGCTGGCCTCGGTCGTGCTGGGCACCGGCAAAATGCTGTCAGACTTCCGGCTGCTGCGTAAGATCAAGATCGACTAACCCGTAAACAGCAAACAGCAAACAGCGAGCAGCGAACAGAGGGAACCGTCTATTCTGTAGCTGCTCGCTGTTCACTGTTTACTGACAACTGTTCACTGGCGCTATGGAATCGTTCATCGTCCGCTACCGAAATCTCGTGGTGCTGCTGGTTGTACTGGTGGCACAAATCGTAGGGCTTGCGGTACAGGTGCGCCGGACGAACAACGGGCAAAGTACGCTGGACCCGGTGGATCAAAAAGGCGTGCGGCTGATCCGTCTGTGGGCCAACGCGGTCATCTCGCCCCCCGAGCAGTTGATCCACTCAACCAAGCTGGGCGTGGTAAATCTTTGGACGAACTACTTCGCGCTGTGGAGCGTTCGCCAGCAGAATCAGGATTTGCAGAAAACAATTGACCGGCTGCGGTTGGAGCAGGCTTTACTGCTTGAAGATGCCAAACAAGGCCAGCGGCTGCAAACGATGCTCGGCTTCGAGCAGAAGTACATCTACACGACAATTCCCGCGCAGGTTTACGGCTCGGCGGGCAGCGACCGCTCGCATGTCTTCTACATCGACAAAGGTTCGAGCGACGGCTTGAAGCCCGACATGGCGGTGATTACGGCCGACGGAATCGTGGGCAAGGTGCGCGATGTCTTTTCGCATACGGCGCAGGTGTTGGAGATTAACGACGCCACCAGCGGAGCGGGAGTAATTTTAGAAAGCACGCGAATTCGCGGGATTCTGCGCGGCGACGCGCTCGGCCGGTTGGCGATCGTCAGCATCATGGCCGACCAGCGCATTCAGCCCGGCGAGCGCGTTTTGACCGCCGGCGGCGACATGGTTTTTCCACGCGGGCTGGCGGTGGGCGTGGTGGAAAAGGTTGTGCGCGATCCGGACCGCGACGGATTCATCAACGTGATTTTGAAGCCGGCGGCGCATCTTGACCGGCTGGACGAGGTGATGGTGATTACCTCGACCGAGCCGCGCTTCTCAACCCAGCAACAACAGGATCTGGCGACCAGCGAAAGCGAGAAGGGCTCCGAAGCCGCGGCGATCAAAGATCAGGCAATCAAAGATCAGATGAAAGCCTCCGAGATGATGGGCGAAAAGCTGCCCGGCCTGACCGATCCCAACTTGCCCGCCGACAAGCAGCCGCTGAACGACAGCACGCCACCTAATTCCGTGCCGCAGCCGCCGCAGCCGCTGCATCCAGACCGTTTTTCGCCCAGCGCGGCGACGGTGACCGAAGTTAAGCCGAAAGAAACAACGAAGGACGATACGGAGACAAAGCCGCGAACCAAGAGTCCGTCAGCGACGGCCGTAGCGCATCCGCGTAATGGAGCGGCCCAGCCGGAAGCGGCGAAACCCAAGACGCCAGCCGCGCCGCGGAGGAATCCTTAGCCTATGTCATGGTTTGGCAACGACTCCCGACGCGATGTTGAGGTTCATCGCTATCCTCTGCTGATTTATGTGCTATTGCCACTGGCCGCGCTGGTGCTGCAGGCCTGGCTGCCGCGCATCATCGGCCCTTATATCTGGTTTGACTTGCCGCTGGTGGTCACCATCTACTTCGCGCTGGGCCGCCGCAATCCGATGCAGGGCACGCTGTTGGGCATGGCGATGGGCCTGTTCGAGGATGCGCTTTCGCACCGCGCCATCGGCATCAACGGTCTGGCCAAAACCATCGCCGGTTTTCTGGCTGGTTCGGTAGGCATCCGCATCGAGGTTGACAATCAGACGATCCGCCTGCTGCTCGGCTTTGCGCTTTCCTGGCTTTCCAGCGCAATCTATCTGTTTGTTAACCGCTTCTTGCTCGGTTTGCCGATGGAGTGGAATTGGTTGACCGAGCTCTTCCGCGCCGTCGGCAATACGTTGATCGTGCTGGTGCTCTTTCCCCTGCTCGACCGGATGCAAGTCAGGGATTGAGGCACGGAAATCGGGCGCAACGGCGAAGCGATTCATTGAGGCAAGTAAACCGGCCGGCAGTATTCTGAACACGAAACGATGGAAACAAGCAGCAACAATCACGGTGAAAAGCTCTCGTTCGTCAAACTGGCGACGGTGCAGTACGGCATTCTGTTCATGATGCTGGGACTGGTCGCGGGCCTGTGGCGTCTGCAGGTGCTCAACATGGAGAACTACCGCGTGCTGGCCGAGCAGAACCGCATCCGCAAAGAGCCGATTCTGGCGCCGCGAGGCAAGTTCTTTGACCGCGAGTACCGCGTCGTTGTCGATAACTATCCGTCGGTCTCCTGCTTTCTGGTGCGCGAGCAAAATCGCAATATCGATGCCGATCTGCCGCTGATCGCGCAAGGGCTGCATCTGGATCTGGAGCAGTTGCGCGCCACGCTGCACCGCTATCGGCTGCAGCCGGGCTATCAGCCGATTCCCATCAAGGAAGACATCACCGCCGACGAGCAGGCCTTTATCGAGGCGCATCGCAACGAGCTGCCGGAGCTGGAGACGATCGACGAGGAGCGGCGGCTGTATCCGCGCGACGGCTTCGCGGCGCATCTGATCGGCTACGTGGGCGAGGTAAGCGAAGAGGATCTGAACAATCCGCGCTTTGCTTATTACGAGCCGGGCGATGTGGTGGGCAAGGCAGGCGTGGAAGAGACCTACGACGAGCTGCTGCGCGGCGAAGACGGCAGCCGCGACGTGGTCGTCGACAGCCGCGGGCGCGAAGTGGGCAACTTCGGCATTCAGCACGCCAAGCCCGGACAGGATTTGCGGCTCACCATCGACAACGATTTGCAGAAGGCCGCCGAGCTGGCGCTGGGCGACCGCACCGGCGCCATCGTCGCCATGGACCCGCGCAACGGCGAGATTCTGGCGATGGTCTCGCACCCCAGCTTCGACCCCAACGCCTTCACCGTCAAAATCGGCCGCGAAGACTGGAACAAGCTGCTTACCGATCCCGACCATCCACTAATGAACAAGGCGATTCAAGCGCAACTGGCGCCGGGCTCGACCTTCAAAATTCTGATGTCGGTGGCCGGCCTGCAGGAAGGGATCGCGCAGAATATGCGCATCAACTGCTCCGGCGGCTGGGGACCGTACGGATACTTCCACCACTGCGACGAGCACCACGGCGCGGTAGATATTTACAACGCCATTCCCTACTCCTGCGATACGTTCTATTACATGCTGGGCGACAAGCTGGGCATCGACCGCATCGCGAAGTACGCCACCGCCTTCGGCTACGGCCAGAGAACGGGCGTCGATCTGCCCGGCGAGCAGGCCGGACTGATGCCCTCGCCGCAGTGGCTGATTAAAAACTTCCATCACCGCTGGTATCCCGACGAAACGCTCGACGTGGCCATCGGCCAGGGCGCGGTGGAGGCTACGC
>PMHC01000302.1 GCA_003156495.1 Acidobacteriaceae bacterium | reverse complement strand
CGCACAAACAGCACCGCCAGCTCGCGCCAGCCTATCAACTGCTCCAGAAACCGGTCGCGTGCGCCGCTCTGCACTTTGCCCTGCCGCACCGCCTCTTCCGCAGCAAGCGCGATTGTCAGCGGTCCAATATTGCCAAAGTGCAGATACGGCGACAGCCGGCTCGTTCCGGCCAACTCGGGATGATTGCGCGCCTCTTCGTAGCCCGCCAGATCGTCGCGAATAAATTCGCGCAGCCGCTTCATCGCCGCGTGCGCGCCGCCGGTGAACTCCTCAACCGGCGCAACCGTGCGATCGAGCCGCGTAAAGCCCGCCGTAATCTCGCCGCGAAGCTCAAAACTCGCCGGCCGCTTCACGGGCTTCCAGGCATAGAGCGGAGCTATTTTCGGCTCGGCGCGGAGAAACTTCGCGAGTTCGGCTTTGAGCTTAGGCCGAAAGTGATGCAGCAGTACAAAGTCGCGATTAAAGACACGCGAGGGAACCACCACGTCGGCATCGACGCTCCAGAAAGGAATCTTCAACCGCCGCGCCAGCGCCTGCCGCCAGCGCTCCGGCTCGCGGCATGGGTTTTCGTCGCCAATGAGCAGCGCCGCCCGCGTCTCTTCAAGAAACTCCTCAAGCCTGGCCGGCGCGCGCCGGACGATAAAGCCCACTCCGCGCTCCGCCGCATCCTCGGCCACATCGCGCAGCCCTTGCGCAAGAAAGTAGTAATGGCGCAGATTGGCGTGCGGATAGTTGGGGATCACGCCAAAGTAGATCGCCACCGGCAGCCCCAGCAGGTTGGCCGCCTCGATCGCCAGGTCGAGCGCCGGATTGTCGGCGACGCGCACCGCCCGCTGCATCCAATAGACGACACAAGCCCCGCCCTTGCGCGGGCCGCCTCGGCGGCGCACCGTCACGCGCGATCCGCCAGCCAGCCGCGCCAGCGCTTCGGGAATTTTCTCCTCGTCGGGCATCGCTATTCGTCCGTCGATTTTATTCTCGCCGACGGACAGTCCGCTTACTCCCTTCTCGCACTATCGCTCGCCGCCTGCTACCTCGCCGCGCAAAGCCACCGCAAAAACAGCTTGGATTAAGCGCCGCCGCGGCCGAAAGATGCTACGTTGAGTAAAAGCTGTTCTGCGCGCGCCGTGTCTTTTCTACAAGACCAACTCGACGAAATCACTTCCAGCGCTCGTGACCTGGTACCGGCCGAGCGGCTCGCCGCCAGCGAGCACGCTGTCGCAGAACTCTTCGCCTCCGGCATCGTAGACAAAATTCTGCCCGTCGGCGCCCTGCTCCCCGACTTCGACCTTGAAGACAACTCCGGCCACGCCGTCCGCTCGGCAGACCTGCTCGCCCTCGGTCCGCTGATTTTAAAATTTTTCCGCGGCCGCTGGTGCCCTTACTGCGTCACCGAGCTCGAAACCTGGCGCGAGCTCTACCCGCGGCTGCGCGAAGCCGGCGCCATGATCGCCGCCATCAGCCCCCAAACCCGCCGCCAGAATGACTTCTTGGCCGATCAGCACCGGCTTCCCTTCCCCGTGCTCACAGACCCCGGCTGCGAGTTGGCCGAGCGCTTCGGCCTAGCCTACACCGTCCCCGACTACCTCCGCGACTACTACCTCTCCGTCTTCGTCAACCTCCCCTTCATCAACGGCGACGAGAACTGGCGGTTGCCCATCCCGGCCACCTACGTCATCTCCCCCGCCGGCCTTATCCTCTACGCACAGGCCCACGCCGACTTCCGCCTCCGCCCCGAGCCAGTAGAGGCTCTCACGACCGCTTTGGCCGCCATCGAGCGCTAAGTATTTCTAAATAAATTACTTGATCCATTCTCCCCGGCGTATTGTCCTTTGCGCCGCAGGGCTAAGCCGCGCGCCATAGTTAAACTTGTAATCAAAAAACTTGACATCAAGTCACTCAACATGTAATTCTGTCTCGTCAAGCATCTCTCCAAAAGGCAGGAGCATCATGTCGAAGATCATCGGTATTGACCTCGGAACCACCAACTCATGCGTCGCCGTCATGGAAGGCGGAGACCCTAAAGTCATTGCAAATGAAGAGGGCGCACGCACGACCCCCTCCATCGTCGGCTTCGCCAAAAACGGCGAGCGGCTCGTTGGCCAGGTCGCCAAGCGCCAGGCCATCACCAACCCGGAGAACACGGTCTTCTCCATCAAGCGCTTCATGGGTCGCCGCTACAACGAAGTTAACGACGAAATGAAGATGGTTCCCTATAAGGTCATCCAGCAGGGCGACCATGTGGCCATTCTGGCTCAGGGCAAGGAGTACACCCCGCCCGAAATCTCGGCCATGATCCTGCAAAAGCTCAAGCAGTCGGCCGAAGCCTATCTGGGCGAGTCGGTTACCGAGGCGGTCATCACCGTTCCGGCTTACTTTAACGACGCGCAACGCCAGGCCACCAAAGACGCCGGCAAGATCGCCGGCCTCGACGTCAAGCGCATCGTCAACGAGCCGACGGCGGCAGCTCTCGCCTACGGTCTGGACAAGAAGAAGGACGAAACTATCGCCGTGTATGACTTCGGCGGCGGCACCTTCGATATTTCGATTCTCGAAGTCGGCGAAGGCGTTATCGAGGTCAAGTCCACCAACGGCGACACGCACCTGGGCGGCGACAACCTCGATCAGCGCATCGTCGATTGGCTCGTCTCCGAATTCAAGCAGGAAAACGGCCTCGATCTAACCTCAAAGGGCAACGAGATGGCTCTGCAGCGGCTCAAAGACGCCGCCGAAAAGGCCAAAATCGAGCTTTCGACCACCCTCGAAACCGAAATCAATCTGCCGTTTATTACCGCCGACGCTTCCGGCCCCAAGCACCTGGTCCGCAAGCTCACCCGCGCCAAGCTGGAGCAGTTGGTCGGCGAGCTGATCGAGCGCTCGGTCGAGCCCTGCAAGCGCGCCCTCAGCGACGCCGGCATCACCGTCGATAAGCTCAACGAAGTGGTTCTGGTCGGCGGCCAAACACGCATGCCCAAAATTCAGGAGCTGGTCAAGAAGCTCTTCGGCCGCGAGCCGCATCGGGGCGTCAATCCCGACGAGGTGGTCGCCGTCGGCGCTTCCATTCAGGGCGGCGTGCTCACCGGCGACGTCAAGGACTTGCTGCTGCTCGACGTAACGCCTCTGACGCTTTCAATCGAAACCCTGGGCGGCGTGGCCACGACCATGATTCCGCGCAACACCACCA
>PMHC01000157.1 GCA_003156495.1 Acidobacteriaceae bacterium | reverse complement strand
ACTCGCCAAGGGTTCCCGCTCCTTATTTTTTGACGGTTATGCTTTTTCGACCTTGAATTGAGAACGTCTCTTAAAACCTTCGAACAACGCTGCGGTTCACCGGTCGCGCGGCGGCGAAATCAGAGTGAACGAGTCGAAAAACCGGTTCACATCCGCCTCGCGGCGCGCGCTGGAAGAGGGAAAAGTCGCCAGCAGCATATAGAGCCGCGTTCCGGTCAGAATCAGCCGCGCGTTGAAGAGACCGCCGCTACCATTGCGCGCGGAAAAATTACGCGCCGCATAACCCTGGAATTGCGTGTGCGACTCGTTGAGCATCGTCGTCTGGGTGCGCACCAGCGCCCCATCCCGCGCCGTATCGAGCGTCCGCTCGGCAGAGGAGCCGCTGGCCCGTTCCACGGGCGGATCGTCGGCCCAGGCAATCGCAAAGGTCGTGTCGGAGCCAGGCGTCGCCTGAATGTACTCCACTTGCTCGGCGCCGCCGCGGTTGTTGTAGGCCGGCACCTGAAACTGACTTGAGTCGGCCGGCATATCCACCTTAAAGCCATCCGGCGTACGATCCACCGACTGCCAGGAAACATGCGCCGGTTGCTGCTCGGCCGCCTGATCGGAACCCGCGCTCTCCGGATTGCTGGCCGAGGGGCCCAGTCCGAGTTGGGCCCGGTGCGTGTAGAGCAGGTAGCCAATCACTGCCAGCACCAGAATGCCAATCACGAAATAGATCCGCCGCTTCATACTTCAAAGAGTGCCCAATTTGGGCCCTTAGTTGCAAGCCTTTTACTATCTTTTGGCTGCAACAGGTGCCAGACAGGTAAAACCCCGGCGAACAAAAAAAATTATCTTTCATGTCCTTTCGTCCGCTTGCAACTTTTTCCTCACTCGTGCATCAATGTAAGTAATCAGAAGAGGCTTCCCCGTGACTACCTACCCCAGAACGATCATTCTCCCCAAGGTTCTCTACGAACCTTCTCTCCCCTAATCCCCCCTGGTTCCCACCTGAATCTGCCTCTCGAGCGGGCCTACCGGAAGGTAGGCCCATTGCTCATTTGGAGCATTTTCAGCCCTCACGCTCCTTTGAAATCGCATCCATTCCCGCCCAGCGCCCGCTAGAATCATGAATACGATGCGATCTTCTTCACGCGCCAAATCTTTCCCCACCGAAGCGCTTCGCGCCATCGACGCCAAACTGCTCGCAGCAGGACTCGTCCCACGCCTGCGCCGCAAAACCTCTGCCGCTCCGGCGCGCTTCGACCGTACCGATGCCGAAGAGCTGACTCGTCCGGTCTCCGCGCCCGCACGCGCCGCCAATGGCGTCGAATGGCTCCCCGTACCCGGTTGGAATCTCCCCTGGCTTTGCGCCGGCTTCAGCACGCGCCGTGGCGGGCAAAGCCGCGCCTACTGCGCCGATGACGCCCCCGGCGAATTGAATCTCGGCCTCACCGCCGACGACCAGCGCGAATCCGTTCTTGCCAACCGCCGTCTGCTCGCCGAAGCCGTCACCGGCAGCACGGAAACGCCGCTACTGTCTCTGCGTCAGTTTCACTCCAGCTTGATTGTTGATGCTTCGGCCACGGACGCCACGCGCGCACAGCCACGAAAGGCCGACGGCCAGATGACCGCCGAGCCCGGTTTGCTGCTCGCCATTCAAACCGCCGACTGCATTCCCGTGCTGGTTGCCGATCGTCGCCGCCGCATTGTCGCCGCCTTCCACGCCGGCTGGCGGGGCACGGTGAAGCGGATTGTCGAGACCGGTGTGGGCCGGATGCGCCTCGAATTCGGTTCCCGGCCTGAAGATTTGATTGCCGCCATCGGACCCGGTGTCGGCGCCTGCTGCTACGCCGTCGGCGAAGAGCTGCTCTCCGAGTTCGAGTCGCAATTCGCCTACGCGCGCCAGCTCTTTCATGAGGTTTATTCTTCCGAGCCGATCCGAATTAAATATCCGCTGCTCTTCCTCACCCAGCGCGCTCCCGGCCACTCGTCCATCGGCCCCAGCCTGCACCTGGACCTGATCGAGGCCAACCGCCGCCAACTGCTCGACGCCGGCCTCAAACCGCGAGCGATCAAAATCGTCGGCGGCTGCACCAACTGCCACACGGAGCTCTTTTTTTCGCACAGAGCCTCCCATGGCCGCACGGGGCGGATGATGGCGGTAATCGGGATTCGTCAGACTCAGGAGAAGCGCCCTTACTCGTCGTAAGGGCCCAGTCGGTTTAGGAGGCCTTGGCGGCCGCCTCGCCGGGGTTTACCAGATCGCGCAGTTCCTTGGAGGGCTTGAAGTACGGAACTTTTTTGGCGGGAACCTCAACGCGCGCTCCAGTCTTGGGGTTGCGACCTATACGGGGATTGCGTTGGCGGATACGAAACGATCCGAAACCGCGAATCTCGATCTTATCGCCCTTCTGCAAGGCGCCGATCACCGATCCGAAGATCGTTTCGACGATCACCTCTCCATCGCGCCGCGTTAAATCGCCTAGCGCCGTTACTTTTTCCACAAGATCAGCTTTTGTCATCTCCCTGAACCCTCCGCATTCAGCAATAAAGGGATTGTGCCCAGGAAAGAGCTAAAAAGCAAGCCCAAAATTGGGTTAGCCTTTACGCATCAACCAGTTACCTTGGGCGTTTTTCCGGCCTATGCGCCCGGCCGAACCTCATCATTGGGCCGGGGCTACTACTTTTACCATCTGTGTCCCTATGTCCCACTAGAACCAGTTATTCTGGAGTCTCCAAGCAGAATACACTCTCTGCAACAATATGGGCTATCCACAACAAAGTATTGTCATTCCCGCTTACAACGAATCCGCACGCATTTCCGGCGCGCTCGATGCCGTTGTCGCCTGCATCCGCCAACACAACTGGTCGGCCGAGCTGGTCGTCGTCGACGACGGCTCCACCGACCAAACCGCAGAAATTGTCCGCGCAGCCGCCAAAAATGCCCCTGAAATCCGCCTCTTGCAGAATCCAGGCAACCGCGGCAAAGGCTACAGCGTTCGCAACGGCATGCTCCACTCCTTGGGCGAAATCGTGATGTTCACCGACGCAGACCTGTCGGCGCCCATTGAAGAAGCCGACCGGCTTTTTGCCGCCATCGCCCAAGGCGCCGACATCGCCATCGGCTCCCGCTGGCTTGAGAGCGGCCGCCAGACCCATCGCCAGCNNACGCCGACACGCAATGCGGCTTTAAAGCCTTTACCCGCGCCGCCGCCCAAACCATCTTCCAGCTCCAGACCATCGAGCGCTGGGGCTTCGATCCGGAAATTCTCTTCATCGCCCGCAAACGCGGCTACCGCATTGAAGAAGTTCCCGTCAGTTGGGGTCACGATGAGCGCAGCCGCATCAGCTACCTCAAAGACGGCCTGCGCATGTTAGAAGACATCGCCATCGTCCGCTGGAACGCTCTGCTGGGCCGCTACAGCAAACAGATCGAGCGCATTCATCGCGAAGGGCTGGCCAAATAAATTTCTTGCCAACATGAAGGGCGCCATTCCGGCAACATAAATCGATCAACAATAATCACCAAAATTGTCACCAAATTGAGTACAATTTATGCACCGGAGATAAAACCGTGAGAGCCACCGTTGCTTTGGACGACGACCTGCTGCGCCGCGCACAGGAGTATAGCGGCCTGAACGAGCGTACCGCGCTTCTGCGTGAAGCGCTTAAGGCCCTGATCGAGCGCGAGGCTGGGCGCAGGCTCCTGGCGCTAGCCGGAACCATGCCCAACCTCAAAGACATCCGCCGGCAAAGGGTCGAGGGGTTGTGATCCTCGCCGACACTTCGATCTGGATTCAGTTCTTCCGCAACGGCGCGCACCGTACCGAATTAGAAGCGTTGGTTAACAACCAGCAATTGGTCACTCATCCCTGCGTTGTGGCAGAGCTGGCGCTGGGTTCGCTTCGCAATCGGCAGCAGACTCTGGCCGACCTCGATTGCCTGCCGCAACTGGTCGTGGTTTCCATCGAGGACGTGCGCTTGATGGTCGAGGCTCGGCAGATTTATGCAAAGGGCGTTGGCTTGACCGATGCCCACCTGCTCGCTGCCTGCCTGGCCACTGCGAGCACAAAGCTCTGGACAAGCGACAGACGGCTGGGCGAAATCGCCGAAGCGCTCGGCATCCGCGCTGATCTGACGCACCCACTTAATTAGGGAAAGCCCTACGCCATCTCCGTTTTGGCCACCGACTGCAATCCCCGCTCTTCGATCTCGAGCTCGCGCATCTTGTATTTCTGGATCTTGCCCGAAAGCGTGATGGGAAACTCGGTAACGAAGCGCACATACTGCGGAATTTTGTAGTAGGCGATCTGCCCCTGGCAGAACTCGCGAATCTCCTCCTCGGTGGCCGTCTCGCCGGGCTTCATCCGTACCCAGGCCACAACGATTTCGCCCAGCCGCTGCTCGGGAACGCCGATCACCTGCACTTCGCCGACCTTGGGATGGGTGTAGAGAAACTCCTCGACCTCGCGGGGATAAATATTTTCTCCGCCGCGAATAATCACGTCGCGCGAGCGGCCGGTAATGTGGATGCAACCATCCTCGCGCATCACGCCCAGGTCGCCGCTATAAAGCCAGCCGTCTGAACGGATTACTTGCGCCGTGCCCTCCGGATCGCCGTCGTAGCCCTTCATCAGCGCGAAGCCGCGCACGCAAACCTCGCCCTGCTGGCCGCGCGGCAGCGTTTCGCCGTTTTCAACCGATGCAATTCTGATCTCGGTTTGCGGCATGGCCCGGCCAACCGTATTCACGCGGATGTCGAGCGAGTCGCCGGCATCGCTCATCGTCACCACCGGCGAAGTTTCCGTCTGCCCGTAGGCAATCACCAGCTCGCCGATGTGCATTTCGTTCAGCACGCGCTGCATCAGTTCCACCGGGCAGGGCGCGCCGCTCATCATACCCGTGCGTAGGCAGGTCGTGTCGTATTGCTTAAAGTCGGGCAGCGAGAACTCGGCCACGTACATCGCCGGCACGCCGTAAACGCTCGTCGCCCGTTCCTCGTGAATGGCCTGCATGGTGGCCCGCGCCTCGAAGGTCCAGTTAGGCAAAATAATCGCCGCGCCGGAGTTGACCGCGCTCATGGTCCCGATTACACAACCGTAGCAGTGGAACAACGGCACCGGCACCACGATCTTGTCGATCTCGGAATAGTGAAATCCCTGCGCCAGAAACTGCCCGTCGTTCACTACATTGTGATGCGTCAGCATCACGCCCTTGGGCATGCCCGTCGTGCCGCTGGTGTACTGAATGTTGGCTATGTCGTCGATCGAGACGTGGTCTGGCAGCTTGCCTTCGGCCTCGAGCAGCGCCGGCCATTCCGGCGAATCAAAGTAGATCACGTGCTTCAGTTCGCTATCGTGCCCTTGACGCGCCCGGCTCAAAATTTCTTCGTAGTCGGCGCGCTTGTCTTTGTGCCACAAAAAGAGCGCCTTCATCTTCGAGCGCGTGAGCGTAAAGCCCAGCTCGTGCGAGCGGTAAGCGGGATTCACGTTGACCAGCGCCACGCCGGCCCGCGCCGCGCCCATGTGCATCATGATCCACTCGATGCAGTTGGTCGACCAGATGCCTACCCGGTCGCCCTTGCGTATGCCCAGCGACCACAGGCCGCGCGCTACATTGTCGGCCGCCGCGCTTAGCTCGGCCCAAGTCATGCGTTTGCCTTGGTGGCGCGAGGCCACCGCCAGCCGATCCGGATAGCGCTCCGCCGTCCGCTTCAGTAAATCGCCTACTGTCAATTTCAGTAGAGGCCGCTCCGGCCCCCGCGCATAGCTCTGCGTGCTCATCCGCTCTTCCACGGGCATTCTTCCTGCCTCTTGATTGCAACAGTAAAATGGACAGTTTACGCCCGCCGCCCACACCGCGGTTGTGATGCCGCCCCCTCGGCAGCCATCGCCAACCAAAGGTGAGCCAAGTCACATGGAATTCATTTATTTCAGTATCCTCGATCCATGAGCCTCTTGTCGATACAACTCCGCCGCTGAAGTTCGGTCTCAACGACGCCCTTTATCCCTGTGGAAAAGCAAAGCGTGAAACCACGAAAACTTGTGCTTCCAAAACTCCATCCGCCGCGGTAAATGAAGATGAAGCGCCACGCTTTTTTGGCAGAACGCGTGTGGACACACAGGCTACGCGCCGCATAGAAGGCGCGGCAAAAAAACAAATATTTATTGAGATTTGAGCAATATTGACCTGCAATCCATTTCAAGACTTTGTAAGGTACAAACTTGACGGGCGCATGTGCTCGATGGACATCTTTTAAGGGTAGCAATAACCGGCCATCCATCATTTTGAGACGCACATCCCAACACACGCTTGCCTCGACGGAATCTTCTAGCTTCATGAGTTGCTTTCGTCGAGTTGGTTGAACTTTTTCTCCGATCCACAGTCTGTGCTGTTTCATTGCACCAACGAAAAGGCCCGCTGCCGACGAAGCAGCGGGCCTTCGTATTTGTTGGTTTCACGCCGCCGCGGGCGCGCTGCTTTCATTCGTGCAAAACCACGTTCAACAGCGATTTGTGGACCTTGATTCCGCCGTTGTAATCGATAAATCCCAGCTTGCGAAAGCGATTCATGAAGAAGCTCACTCGCGACCGCGTGGTGCCAACCATCTCGGCCAGCGTCTCCTGCGAGATCTTAGGAATCTGCGTCCCCTGCTCGCCCTCGCCGGGTTGGCCATACTCGGCCATCAGCAGCAGAATCCGCGCCAGACGCTTCTCGCTGGAGTTGAACAACTGATCGACCAGATCGGCCTGGATGCGCATGCTGCGCGCCAGCAGAAATTTTAAAAATATGTCGGAAAAATCGTGCTCCTCGTGGATGACGCGAATCATCTGCTCGCGCGCGACTTTAAGCGCGGTGCAATGGGTAATCGCCGTGGCGGTGGCAATACGCAGGCCGGCCGAGTCGGACATCGACTCCTCGCCGACGAAATCGCCTGCCGTCAGCAGCGCGATCGTCGCCTCTTTGCCTGCCTTTGAAATTACCGTAAGTTTGGCTCGGCCGCTTTGCAAATAGAAAACGCAATCGGCCGCGTCGCCTTGCGAGAACAATGCTTGCTTGGGCTTCAGTTCCGCAACAGTTCGTACCAGTCCCGCCTTCAGCAAGAACTTGGCCGGATCGAATTTTTCTCGTTGCCCGTTCCCCATCCTTATCGTTCATCCTTTTCGCGGCCCTTCCAGATATGGCTTAGAAGGCAGATCTTTTCATACCCTTGCCGGGGTGTATTTCTGAATCCGGAATCATTTTCAATGATGTTCCGCAAAGGCGGCGCGGCCGTCTGTTCTTTTTTGAACAATCAAGAAAAATGGATTTTTGCATTGCTGAAACAGATTTTCATTTTGATAAAATCGGCAAGGCCGACTGCCACATAGCGGCCTGCGGCCCCAGTTACCACGTCGAGTGATCTTCTACGATAGCCGGGCACACAGCTCCGTATTTTCGGGACCGAAATTGCCGCCGGCAGGTGAGCCAGATCACCGCAAATCCAGTATCATCGCTCTTATGGCTGATATGACCAGCGCGAGCCCCCAGCAAACCCCTTTCCGCACCCTCCCCTTTCGCACCTGTGACCCGCGGCTGGAACCGATTGCCGCCAAAGTTCTTGCACAGGAACGGCTCGACGCCGAAGAGGGCCTGGCGCTTTACCGCACGAACGACCTGCTGGCCCTGGGCTGGCTGGCCAACCATGTACGCGAGCGGCTGCACGGCGACGTCACCTACTTCAACGTCAATCGCC
>PMHC01000067.1 GCA_003156495.1 Acidobacteriaceae bacterium | reverse complement strand
TTCATGCACGTGCAGGAGCTGGTGCGCATGGGCGCCAACATCAAGGTTGATGGCCGCACCGCTACCGTGCGCGGTCCGGCGCGGCTTTCGGCAGCGGCGGTGATGTGTTCGGATCTGCGGGCCTCGGCTTCGCTGGTGCTGGCCGCGCTGGTTGCAGAAGGCGAAACGATTGTCGATCGTGTTTACCACATGGATCGCGGCTACGAACGCATAGAGGAAAAATTGCGCTCCGTCGGCGCGCAGATTCAGCGTATGGGCAACCTCTTCGCGCCCAAGGAAGACGAAGCATAGTTTGCGCGTTGCGCCGGCGAAGAGTTTGCTTCAGCGCGCGGCGCGAAAAATTGCGCGCATTCTTTCGCGTAAAAAGAAAAACTCCCGCGGCGTTTTCGTGTTTGTAAAATGGTAAAAGAATTCCGTACGATTCAGAAGGTTTACTTCAGCAACTTAACCAAGAAAGGATAAGGCTCCCCAAGATGAAACAGACAGCATTAGCTTTTCTGCTTGCATTTTGCTTGGCTCCTGCGGCACTGATCGCGCAAGGGCCACCGCCAGATTCTCGTCAACCTGGCCATCCTCCGTCGGCCTTTGTTCAGGCGCCGCCACCTCCGTCGGTCGCCGAGCGGCCCGGTCCGCCGCCGCAGCCCGGCTTCGTGTGGATTGCCGGCTATCAACGTTGGGATGGCGGCGCTTATGCCTGGACGCCGGGCCATTACGAGCGCCCGCCGCATCCTGGCGCTCATTGGGTCGGGCATCATTGGGCGCACAAACACGGCGGCTGGGTAATGATTGAAGGCCACTGGCGGTAGTCGCAATTGCTTCTAACCAAAAAGCGGGGCTTCGGCCCCGCTTTTTGGTTAGCGCGTAACGGTGGATTGTTTTTTACTTGATTTCGATCACGTCGGAAGATGCCGCGGCCGCTTTCTCCGCTTCTTCCATCAGCTTTTCCGCGATGGCAAAAAACGGTGCTGCCTGCGGGCTTTTAGGTCCGGCCAGCGCCACCGGAGTGCCGTGGTCGCCGCCTTCGCGGATCGCCGGAATCAGATCCACCGAACCTAAAAACGGAATGCCAAAACGTTCGGCCGTACGCTTGGCGCCGCCGCGCGAGAAGATGTCGATCTCCTGATGGCAGTGTGGACAGGTGAAGCTGCTCATGTTTTCGACGATGCCGAGCACATCCACGTTAACCTGCGCGAACATCTCCAGCGCCTTGCGCGCGTCTTCCAGGCTTACGTCGCTGGGTGTCGAGACGACGACCGCGCCGGTCAGAGGTACAGTCTGCACAAGAGAAATAGCTACGTCGCCGGTGCCCGGAGGCATGTCCACCAGCAGATAATCCAACTCGCCCCAGTTCACCTGTTGCAAAAACTGGCGCACGATCTGGTGCAGCATCGGTCCGCGCATCACCATCGGTTTGTCGCCGGGCGAAATATAGCCGATCGAAATGGTTTTGACGCCGTGCGTCAGGTTGGGTTCGATCGTGTTATTCGGCCCCAGCTTGGGCGATTCGGACGAGCCCATCATCAGCGGAATATTCGGTCCGTAAACGTCGGCGTCCATCAGCCCCACGCGCTTGCCCAGCTTGGCCAGAGCAATGGCCAGGTTGACCGCGACCGTGGTTTTGCCCACGCCGCCTTTGCCGGAACCGATGGCGATGATTTTTTCGACGCCGGGCAAAGCCTGTGGCGCGGGTACGGTGTTGGAATGAGCCATTATTTTTTTCCTTTTCCCTTTGGCAATGATAACGACTGCGGGTTTTGTTTGTGGCGCGAGAGGAATATGCTTCGCGACAAGCCGCGGTGTTACGGCCTCGCTTGTGCGACAGCCTGCTTAGCCTCTTTGCGCCGCGCGCTTTCGCTTTCGCGATGTTCGCGCCGCCGGAGCGCATCTTCATAGCGGCGCTGCTCGTCGGCTGTTTCCGGCATTAGTTGCGGAACCCGCCGCGCATGCCCCTGTTCGTCGACGGCGACAAAAACCAGATAGGCGCTGGCGACGTGCTCGACCACGCCCGAGCGCATGTCTTCGGCCCACACCTTCACGCCCACTTCCATTGAGCTGGTAAAGGCGCGGTTTACGCTCGACTTCAGAATCACCAGATCGCCCAGACGCACCGGGCGAATGAAATCGATGTGATCCATCGCCGCCGTGACTACGTGCGTGCGCGCATGACGATAGGCCGCCATGGCCGCCGTCAGATCGATAAAGTGCATCAGGCGTCCGCCCAGCAGATAGCCCAGCATGTTGGTGTCGTTGGGCAAAATAATTTCGGTCGTTTCCGATTGCGTGCTGACCACCGTGCGTGTTGCTGGATGTGTTTGCCGTTCGTTCATTCAGCCTCCGTTGGTTTTATCTCGTGAATTCTCGCTATCCCGGCCTGATCCAGATACAATAATGCAAGAGGCGGCTTAAAACATTAATGGTCATTTCATCAGCCATCAGTCTGATGATTTTACTGAAGGCCTTGATTCAGTTTCGGCAATCTCCGCCTAAATCGCAAATCTGTCGGCAGACCGGCGAAAGACTTTGGAGTGGATGCGAGTACGATGGATAAAATCGCAGGACTCAAAGAAGTTCTTACTTTAGATCCTAAGAACAGCTTTGCCCGCTATGGGCTGGCCATGGAGTTGGCGGGCAGAGGGAGTACGGCGGAAGCGATTGCCGAGTTCGATCAATTGCTGGCGAACGATCCCGACTATACGCCCGGTTATTTTATGTCGGCGCAAACCTTGGCCGACGCGGGCAAAAGAGCCGAGGCCATCGAACGCTTGAAGACCGGTATGCAGCGCGCTGTTCGCGACGGCAATCAGCATATCGCGGGCCAAATGCAGGCGCTTCTTGATGAATTGCAGCGGTAGTTTGGCGTGGCGCTAAGTCGCGATGAATTTTTTGATGCATTTTCCCTCGCATTGCGTCGCATTTTTTTTGCGGGAGACAGATACCCATAAGGCAGAGAACTAGCGTCTAAGGAAATAACATGGCTAAATATTCGATCGTAGTGCCATTTCATAATGAAGAAGAGAATGTAACAATTCTCTATGCGCGTCTCAAGCAGGTGATGGAGCAGGTCGACGGTACGTTTGAGTTGATTCTGGTTGACGACGGATCGACGGACCGCACCTACAAACTGCTCGAAGAGATTGCCGCCGTCGACAGCCGCGTGCTGGTGGTTAAGCTGCGCCGTAACTTTGGTCAGACCTCGGCCTTGTCCGCTGGTTTCGACCACGCTTCGGGCGAGTTCATTATCGCCATGGACGGCGATTTGCAGCACGATCCCAACGACATTCCCGCGTTTTTGGAAAAGCTCGACGAGGGGTACGACGTTGTCTCCGGCTGGCGCAAAAAGCGCATCGACAACTTCATCCTGCGTCGCTTTCCATCGCGTTGCGCCAATTGGTTGATGGCGAAGTTATCGGGCGTCAACATTCACGACTTCGGCACGACCTTCAAGGCCTACCGTCGCGAACTGATCCAGAACATTCCGCTCTACGGCGAGATGCACCGCTTTATTCCCGCGCTGGCGAGCTGGTACGGCGCTTCGATTTGCGAGATTCCCATCCAGAACATCAACCGCGAGCGCGGCAAAAGTCACTACGGATTGGGTCGCACCTTCCGTGTATTCTTCGACCTGATTACGATTCGCTTTCTGCTGAAATACATGAGCCGCCCGCTGCACCTCTTTGGCGGTTTGGGCGTTCTGGGCATGTTCATCGGCAGCGCCATGGCCGCGGTGCTGCTGGGAATCAAGCTCTTCAATCCGCATCTGGATCTGGTTCCTCTGCACGGACCCATCTTCGTGATCGCCGCGGTGCTGATCGTGGCTGGCATTCAGATGCTGGCCATTGGCCTGCTCGGTGAGTTGCAGGTCCGGCACTACTACTCGATCCAGCATCCCGCCACTTATTCCGTGGAGAGGCTGGTCCGGCTGGTTCCCGCCGACGAACAGAGCCTGCTTTCCGAGCATCAGAACGGAATGGATTAAGGCTGAAAGCGTTTTTATCCGTGAAAATAAATGCGGCGCTGGAAATACCGGCGTCGCATTTTTGTCGTTATGAGCTTGAATATGCTGCCTCGAAGCCGGCGTATTCTTTGCGCGATAAGGTGATGCGGTTTTCGCCTTCCGCTCCGATCGTCTAATCTGAAAGCACGCCATGCTCAGCTTCTCCTTCCTCTTTTCATTCACCGCACGTCGCAATGGAGCCCGATGAAAGCGCGCGTCTCAGGACTCGCCGCTATCTTTTTTGCCATTGCCGGCTTCACCCTGTGGGTGCTGGGAGACAGTTGCATCAAGTGGATCGGGCACGCCCTGCCGCCAGAGGAGGTTGTCGCCTTCATGGGCCTGTTCATGGCCCTGACGATCACGCTGCAGGCGATTGTGCGCCGCAACCTGCGCAATTTGCGGCCGCGTTCGATCGTGCGGCAAGTGCTGCGCGCACTGCTCGACATGGGGAACAATATCTGCGTCGTGGTGGCTTTGCGCCATCTTTCGTTGACGATGTTCTATATCCTGATTTTCGCTTCGCCGTTGATGATCGCCGTGCTATCGGCGGTTTTTCTGCGGGAGCGCCTCACCGCGAAGAAGATTCTTGCGCTGCTGATCGGCTTTTGCGGCGTGGTGATCGCGGTCGCTCCGTGGAGCCACGAGCAGCATGTCGATCTGATCGGCGTCGTCTGCTGCCTGGTTTGCGTCGTATGCTTTTCAACCAATATGGTTTGGTCGCGCGTACTTACGCGCACCGAGATGCCCGAAAGCTTCGCCTTCTGCTCGGGCGTGGTGACGGCCATCGCGGGCATGGCGCTGACCAGCCTGCATGCGCGGCCGCTTACGCTCGAGCTTTCGGTGGTTTTGGCACTGATGGGCGTTTTTTGCGCAGGCGGTACGCTCAGCTTCTACATCGCCGTAAAGCACGCTTCGGCCAGCACGGTTTCGCAGTATCACTACACGCAGTTGGTTACCGGCGCGCTGATCTCCTATTTTGTCTGGCATGACAAGCCGGCTTTGACGATGTGGATTGGAGGAGCGCTGATTCTCGGCTCGGGATTGCTGATCGCGCTGACCGCGCGTAGCGCGTCGTCACCTCCGGTGAGCGTCGAGGCGACCAACTAGCATATTTCTGCTTCAAGCAAAACTAGAAAATTTCGAAATGCCGAGCCTACTGATTGACGCCGGCGGCGGCGAATCCTGGATTGCGCGACGAAGAAATGTTGTCGGCGGCCGGCGGCGGAGCGAAGTTCGCTCCATGCGCATTGATTGCACCAGAGTAGTCCGGCCCCAGACCGAGGGTCTTCAGCGCTCGTGCATCGGGCGTCAGCTTGGTTTGCCAGCCGTGGTCGGCCTGATACTTTTGCATGGCGGAGATGGTGTCGGCGTCCCAGCTTCCCGAGGCTTCACCTGTCATGTAGTGCTCGCGGATCAGCGCCTGCTGAATCTCGGTCACGCGCTCCGACTCGATGACCTGCTGGCCGCGCGTCCGCGTCCTGGGCGTCGTGTCAGACTTCACGCGCAATGTCTTGGCGCCTCCGCGTGAGCTTCTGGACTTTACGCGTGTGGAACTCGATTCCTCACGACGAGAAGAGCTAGACTTCGCGCGAGAAGAACGCGATTCCTCGCGACGGGAAGAACTCGATTTTGCACGCGCAGGGCTCGACTCCTCATGACGAGAAGAGCTCGATCTTGCGTGAGAAGAATGCGCCGATAGGCCGGCGGTTGGCGAGCGGTGTACATGGGATGCAAATGCGGGCGGCATGAAAAGGGCCGCTGAAATCGCGATGACTAAATTTGCGCGAAATGAGAACACCATACCACCACCTGAAATAGAGATTTGTGAGGTCTGTAATGAAGTTTAACGAAATGTATCGAAATGCAGCAAGCGAAAAGTCAATTTTTCTGCCAAAAGGGCCTGACGAATGCCCCCAAAAGCTGGTTACGAGCGTTACTTCCTGTTTTTGCAAAGATTAGAGGGTTCCCCCTACGTAATCGATGCCTTGCTCGGGATGGCGCGGGTCGATGACCTCGAAAACTACGTCGTCGCCGGATTTCAGCCGGCTAACGATCGCTTCGAACTGGGCTTTATTTCCAGTCGTTTGGCGGTTAACGCGGGTGATGACCAGGCCGGGCTCAAGACCCTGCAGGTCGGCAAACGAGCCGGTGACGACCGACTGGATGCGGACGCCGGAGGTATGTAGCTTGGCGACCATGGTTGCGGGCAGATCCTGGACCGTCAGTCCCAATTTGGTTTCGCTCACGCTGCCGCCGTGGCCGGGGTTGAGGCTGGGCTGGGCGTTGCCGGTTTCGGCAAAGATTTTGTCGCGGTCGCCGATCGTGACCGCGGTGTCGAGCGGCCGGCCGTCGCGCAGGTAGCCTAAGCGAATGGTCGCTCCCGGCCGGCGGTTCGCGATGTCGTTGACCAGATCGTCGCCGTCTTTGATCGGGCGGCCGTCGATGGTGGTAATGATGTCGCGGGACTTGAGACCGGATTTATCGGCCGGTCCACCCGGCTGCACTTCGGTCACGATCACGCCGTTCTTGAAGCCGTAGACGCGATTGACGGCGCCCGAAAGTCCTTCTTTGAACTGGATGCCGATCGAACCGCGCGTGACCTTGTGGCTGGGGCTGATCAGGGCGTTATAAACGGCGACGACCGTGTTCGACGGCATGGCGAAGCCAATGCCCTGATAGCCGGCCGACTGCGTGTAGATGGCCGTGTTGACGCCGATCACCTCGCCGTTCATATTCAAGAGCGGTCCGCCGGAGTTGCCGGGGTTAATGGCGGCGTCGGTTTGGATGAAGTGTTGGAACTGGCCCGGAGCGCTAGAGTCGATGGTGCGGTTTTTGGCCGAGATGATGCCGGCGGTTACTGTTTGCGCCAGATCGTAAGGGCTGCCGATGGCCTCGACCCAGTCGCCCACCTGCGTCATATCGGAGTTGCCCATCCTGACGGTGGGCAGCGGCGTGCTGGTGTCGATCTTGATGACGGCCAGATCGGTAGCTTTGTCGGCGCCGATTACGCGCGCCGGCCGTCCCATGTCCTGGGTGTCGGGGTCGGTCGAGAGCTTGACGAAGATTTTGTCGGCCTTGTCGATGACGTGTTCGTTGGTGATGATGTAGCCCTTGGCATCGACGATGAAGCCCGATCCCAGCGATTCCTGCACCTCACCGTTGTCGTTTTCGTCAGGCGTCTGCGATTGACCGCCGAAGAAGCGATTGAAGAAATTCTGGAAGTCGTCGGAGCCTTGCTGGCCGCTGTTGTCCTGATCGTCGTCGCCTTGATTTTGCTGGTTGGGCTGCGTGCGAAAGCGGAAGGCGCGGCCGCGACCGTTGGAAAGTTTGGGCAGCGTTTCAGTGTTGATGTTCACCACCGCCGGTCCCACCAACTTGGCGATGCGCACAAAGTCGTTGGGGGGCAGCTTGGAATTGACGACCGTGAGCGGCGTGGCATCGTCGCTGTTGCCCTGCCGGGCCGATCCGCGCACGCCGTGCCGGACAAAAGAGGCGGTCACGATGACAGCGGAAAAGGCCGCCAACAAAATAAACGCCGTCAGCAGACGGTGCGCGCGAAGCCATTCGAAAATCCGTTTCATAGAATTAAATAGACCTCGCAAGGCGAGAAACCACCGGGCCGGCGTTGAGATGGTGCCATTCCTAGTATAGTCAGACGAATCGGCGCGTGAAGCGTTTTACTCTTGCGATGTAGCTACTGCTCGGCGGCCCACTCGAGCATGGCCAGGGTGAGCAGTAGCAGGCGCTTGAGCCCGAGTTCGCGGTTCTTGGCGCAGTACCACTCGTGAAGTGTGTGCGCGCCGCCGCCCGTGCCGCCCGCGCCCATCGACAGCGCCTGTACGCCGAGCGAAAGCGGAATGTTGGCGTCGGTCGAGCCCAGGCGCGCTTCGGTGCGCAACTGCAGGTGCCGGTCGACGGCTTGCAGCGTGGCGAAGAGTGTCGAGTCCTCTGCCAGGCGCGCGGCCGGCCGGTCGCCGATTTTTTCCATCGTGAAGGAGAGCAGGCCGCGCGCCTCGGCGCCGGCGGCTTTGCACTTGGCGTTGCAACGCTCAACGGTTTCAGTCAAATTTCCGCTTAGTTCGGCCTCCAGACGATCGAGTTGCTCGGCGGCCGTCGAGCGGAAATCGACGGTCGCCACGGCCTGGGCCGGAATCGAGTTGACGCTGATGCCGCC
>PMHC01000236.1 GCA_003156495.1 Acidobacteriaceae bacterium | reverse complement strand
GCAGACGCAGAACAACCAGTAACTCCCGCCTCACTTGCTAACGGGCCGTGAGCGCTGGTCTGCCCACTAGCTCCGCCTACATCAAACTACGAATTTGTATAAACTAGAGATAATCATTTCAGCTTCTGTTGAGGCTAAGATCTTAAGCCGATCGTGTTGCTGAACGCGCCCACCGCGGTTTCATTTCATTGCTACGAGTTTTTTTGATATGAGACTTCGCCCATTACTGCGCGGCGGACCGGGCAATGAAAGGGATATATGGCCCATCTTTTTTATGGGATATGGAACGGGGAAGTCTTGGAGAATCAAAGCAATGCATCCGAGGCCGATCCCGCTTTTGCCGACTTTGAGAGTTTTGGCGACTTCGACGAGGGCAATCCGGTTCGCGCCTTTTTCGGCGATCGCGGCTTTCTGATCTTCGATGAAAACGTCAGTCTGATCGACGCCTTTTGGCGTTATATGGCGAAGGCGGCCGAGCAATCCTGCGGCCGATGCACGCCGTGCCGCATTGGAACCGCCCTGGTGCGCGATTCCCTTGACAGCCTGCGAAAAGGGCAATCGCCTCAGTTGGACTTTGACAGCATCTATATTTTGGCCACCCAAATGGCCGAGACTTCTCTATGCGGACTTGGCCAAACCTGCGCCAAGGCGCTGCTCGGTGCGCTCGAACNNGAAGCCTGTCCCTCCAAGGTCAACGTGCCGCGTTATATTGACTACATCCGCGACGGCAAGCCGGAACATTCCCTCGGTGTGATTTTGCAAAAATACCCCATGGCCGCCACCTGCGGCCGTGTCTGTGTGCGCTTTTGCGAAATTGCCTGTCGCCGCAATCTGGTCGATCAGCCCGTCGGCATCAAGATGCTCAAGCGCTATGTCGCCGATTACCAGCAAAGCGATCGTGCCCTCCTGTTTACGCGGAGCATGATCGCCAATCCCTTGCCCGATGACATGCGGGTCGCTGTAATCGGAGCCGGACCTGCCGGAGTTTCTTGCGCCTATCACCTGCTATTGCGCGGCTACCATGTGGACATTCTTGAAGCCACCAAAAATAGTGGCGGCATGGCGGCCATCGGCATTCCCGCTTACCGCTTGCCCAAAGATGTTTTGAAGTCGGAGACCGACATTATTGCCGCGTTGGGCGGACGGATCTTGTTCAATCAAGCGCTGGGGCGGGACTTCTCCGTCGATGGACTTTTCCAAAAAGGTTATAAGTCGGTCTTTCTCGCGCTGGGTTGCCAACAAGGAACCCGCCTGGGGGTCAAGGATGAAGACCCAACAATGGCCGGCTATGAAAGCGGCATCGGTTTCCTGCTCAAGGTTCACGACCACATCGCCGGCATCCACAAAACGGAGCTTTCCGGAGATATCGTCATCGTCGGCGGCGGCAACGTGGCCATGGATTGCGCCCGTTCGGCTCTGCGCATGGGCCCCAAAAAAGTTCATGTGATTTATCGCCGCACGCGCCAGGATATGCCGGCCGATGCCGATGAAATCAAGGCCGCCGAAAGCGAAGGCGTGATCTTTCACTTTCTCACCACGCCCTCCGGCGTCGTATCGGAAAACGGCCGCGTGGTCGGTCTGAATGTTGTAAAGCTGCACTGCGCCGGGGTTGACGCCCGTGGGCGCAACGTCGTCGAGGTCACGCCCGGCACCGAACAGCTCATGGGTTGCACGGTGCTGATCGCCGCCATTGGCCAGCAGGTACAGCCAGACATTCTTAAGCCCGAAGATGGGGTGAAGATGAACCGCTGGAAGTGCGTCGAAGTCGATCAGCACACCTTGATGACCTCCCGCGCCGGCGTCTTTGCCGGAGGCGACTGCATGACGGGCCCCTCGGCCCTGGTCAATGCCATGGCCAGCGGCCTGCAGGCCGCGCGTGGTATCGACGACTGGATTCAACTGGGCTACGTGCGCTTTTCTCCGCGCTCCCGCATGCGCGAAATTTTGAACGCGCACAAGATGCTCAGCTCCGATTGCATCGACGTGCCCGTCAAAATGCAATATCGCGTGCATAACCCCGAGCTCGATCCAGAAATCCGCAAATACATGTTCGGAGAAGTTGAGGGCGCTATCAGTCAAGAGGATGCCTATCGCGAGGCCCGCCGCTGCATGCGCTGCTACCGCATCTATTCGGTCATTACCCATAAGCCCATTCCGGAAGGAGCAGCATAATGCCGACCATTCTCAGCGTCGAACCGGCCACCGCGGTCAACATCTGTATCAATGGCAAGCCGTTGGTTGCCGAGGCCAGTGAATCCATTCTCAATTGCGCGCGCCGCTATGGGATGAACATTCCCACCCTCTGCGAATTGAATGACATCGACCACGCTCCCGGCACCTGCCGCGTCTGCCTGGTTGAAATGCGCATGCCGGGCCACGACAAATTCCAGGCCGTTACCGCTTGCGATACTCCGGTTCGCGAAGGGATGGAGATTCTCACCAACACTTCCAAGGTGCGCGAGATGCGCCGCCTGCAAGTGGAATTGCTCCTCGCCGATCACCTTCAGGATTGCGCAACCTGCACGCGCCACGGCAACTGCGAATTGCAGGATGTCGCCCAATACGTGGGCTTGCAGACAAACCGTTTCTTCAATCCCGACCGTGTCGCCAGCCGCGAGGTGGACCGTTCCTCGCCCGCCATGGTTCGCGACTTGACCAAATGCATTCGCTGCCAGCGCTGCGTAGCCATCTGCCGCAAATTCCAGACCGTCGACGCCCTGGTCATCAACGGCAGCGGACAGAGCACCGCGGTCGAAACCCACTACGGCACTTCGCAAAAGGATTCCACCTGTGTTACCTGCGGGCAGTGCGTTCTCGTCTGCCCCACCGGCGCTTTGGGCGCCCACGACGAAACCGATGCCGTTCTGGACATGCTCTACGATCCGGAGATCATCACCGTCTTTCAATTCGCTCCCGCCGTGCGTGTCAGCTTCGGCGAAGAATTCGGCATGCCCCCAGGGACCAATGTCGAAGGCAAGATCATCAGCGCCTTGCGCAAAATCGGTGCCGACATCGTGCTTGACACCAACTTTGCCGCCGACGTCGTCATCATGGAAGAAGGCACCGAGCTTCTGCGCCGGCTCAAGGAAAAGCGCCGTCCCACCTTCACCTCCTGCTGTCCGGCATGGCTCAACTTCGCCGAGCGGCATTATCCCGATATTCTCCCCTTGCTTTCCTCCACCAAGTCGCCGCAGCAATGCCTCGGCGCGATCGCCAAAACCTATCTGCCGGAGCGCATGGGCCTTGATCCCGCGCGCATTCGCGTAATTTCCATCATGCCCTGCATCGCCAAAAAAGACGAGCGCACGCGCCTGCAGCTTAACAGCAACGGAGTTGCCGAAATTGATGTTGTTCTTACCACGCGCGAGTTTGCGCGCCTGCTCAAGCGCCTCAGCATTAACCTCTCCGTGCTCGAGCCTTCCACTTTCGATAATCCGTATATGAGCGCTTACTCCGGCGCGGGCGCAATCTTCGGCACCACCGGCGGAGTGATGGAAGCCGCTCTGCGCACCATGTACAAGATCGTTACCGGCAGCGAGCTCAAGACGGTGGAGCTGACTCAGTTGAGAGGCTTCGAAGGCCGTCGCGCGGCCACTGTGGATTTTGGCCCTCATCTGGGCCTCGTCAAGGTGGCGATGTGCCACGGTCTCAAGGCCACCCGCGAGATTGTCGAAGAGGTTCGCGCCGGTACGGCCGATTTCGACTTTATCGAGATCATGGCCTGCCCCGGCGGCTGCNNGCCTGCCCCGGCGGTTGCGTCGATGGCGGCGGCACTCTGCGCTCCAAAAAAGCCTATATGCCCAACGCGCAAAAGCGGCGCGAAACCATGTTCGCCATCGATAAAAAGGCGACGGTCCGTCAATCGCACAACAATCCCCAGGTCAAGGCACTCTATGCCGATTTTCTCGAGAAGCCCTGTTCAGAGAAGGCGCATGATCTGCTGCATACCTACTACACCGATCGCCATATCGACATGGTCAGAACCGTCAAGGAAATCTGGGACGAGATCACGATGAGTACCGTGGTCTACTAAAGCAAATAACCCGTAGGTGTAGAGCGGATTTGAAGGGGC
>PMHC01000308.1 GCA_003156495.1 Acidobacteriaceae bacterium | reverse complement strand
AGAAGATGATGGAGCCGCCGGTGAGCACGCCCGACCAGCCGTTCGGCATGAATGGGTGCCAGTAGTGTGGCTTGATGAAGCTGGAGGCGAAGAAGATGAAGACCAGGATGGCGGCCATTTTTACCAGCACCAGAATGTTGTTGGTGCGGGCCGACTCGCGAATGCCGCGGACCAGAATGACGGTCAGGATCATCACGACGAGAAAGGCGGGAAGGTTGAAGCCGAAGTGCCAGCCGGGAGTGTAGAGATTGGTGCCGGAAAAATCCTGCAAGCCGGTGGGCAGGTAAGCGGGCGAAATCCATCGCAAGGGGAGATGGAGGCCGAACCAGTCCAAAAGATCGACGATGTGGGCCGAAAAGCCAACGCTGACGCTCATGTTGGAGAAGGCGTATTCGAGGATGAGATCCCATCCGATGATCCATGCCATCAGCTCGCCGAGGGTGGCGTAGGTATAGGTGTAGGCCGAGCCTGCGATAGGGATCATCGAGGAGATTTCGGCGTAACAGAGGCCGGTGAAGGCGCAGACGACGGCGACCAGCAGCAACGAAAGAGCCAGAGCGGGGCCTGCGCCGGGGCGTCCGGCCATAGGGCCGTGCAGCAACAGATAGTGCAGCAGAGGGGTATCGGCGATCGAGGGCTTGTCAAAATGCTGGCCAGCCATGGCCGTGCCGATGACGGTGAAGATGCCCGAGCCAATGACGGCGCCAATGCCTAGCGCGGTGAGCGACCAAGGGCCAAGACTCTTCTTGAGCGAATGTTCGGGGTCCTCCGATTCGCTGATGAGCTTGTCGATCGACTTACAGGCTAAGAATTGACTCGGCAGTGCAGATTCTCCTGGGGGGATGTAAAGCAGCTTTCAGCCATCAGCTATTATCCGTCAACTGATTGCGCGCCATCGCCTGCCTTGCGGCGAGACGAAGACGCACAATAATAACCAGCGACTGTCGGGAACTAAAAGCTGAAAGCTAAAAGCTGTTTTTAACGTTTGCTCTGGCCGCGTGCTATCTTCTTGACCTTCGGCTTTAATGAGCCGCGGGGCGTAGTGCGCTTAGCCTTAGGGGCGGCTTTTTTACGCGCCGCGCGTTTAACTTTCTTCCGTTCCGTCTTATCGGTGATCTTCTTGGTGTCTGCCACCGTTGAACCTCTTTCCTTTGAGTCTAATCACAAGTGCCCGCAGCGCGGACACGCACAATGCCTATCGTAACAGGCTTGAGGCTTGAGGCAAAGGGCGTGACGAAGCCCAAGGCGGGCTGTTGGGGATTATGGCGGCGATGGCTCTGATTCTTCAATGAATTTCACCTTGGCCGTCCACCGCAAATTGCCCATAATCAAAGGGGTTTTCGCCTTGGAGAAATCTCTTTCAGGCAATTGAAGAAATGGATGCGGCCTTGCCGTTCCACGGCCGTGTACCCTGAATAATGAGGCTCCGATCATCGCGCCTCGTTGCCTGGAGAATCTTTTGAAGCATTCGATCGTATTTTTCGCGGCCTCTTTGGCGCTGAGCGGCTCAACGGCCCTCCTTTTCGCCCAGGCCGCGCCGCTTACGGCGGCCGAAAAGCGCTCGGCCACCACGATTTCCCTGCCGCCTTCGCCCAAGGCCCTGCTGCCCGACGCTTTTGCCGGCTGGATCGAATCTGGATCGCCGCAGGCGCTCGCCAGCCCCGCTCAGGCCGACCCGGCCAATGCCGCCGCGCTCAAAGAGTACGGCTTTGCCTCGGGCGCGGTGGCCAGTTACAAACGCGATGGCGAAACCCTCTCGATCCGCGCTTTTCGCTTTGCCGACGCCACCGGCGCTTATGGCGCCTACTCCTTTTACCGGCAGAACAACTGGCCCAAGGAGTCGATCGGAACCGGTGCGGCCTCGAACCACAATCGCGTTCTGTTCTGGAAGGGAACGACGGTCATCGACGCCAACTTTTTGCGCGTCGGCCCCATGTCGGCCGGCGAACTTCGCGAGCTGGCCTCCCAACTGCCCTCCGCCTCGGGAAACAGCGCGCTGCCGCCGCCGATTCTCGCCAACCTGCCCCAGGCCATGCTTGACGGCCAAACGACTCACTACGCCGTCGGCGCGGCCGGCTATGCGGGCTCGGGCGGCGTGCTGCCCCCGTCGCTGGTCGGCTTCGACAAAGGCGCCGAGGCGGTCACCGCCAATTACTCGCTGCCCTCGGGCACAGCCACGCTCACCCTCATCGATTGCCCGACGCCGCAGATTGCCGAGGCCACCGAGGCCGCCATCCGCGCCTACCTCAAGGCCGGCAGCCAGGCGCAGCCGCCATGGCCCAAGCCGCTCGTTGACTCCGATCAAGCCTCCTTTGGGGTTCGCCATAGCGGCCCGCTCGTCGTGCTCGTCAGCGGCGACGTGATTCCCGACGATAGTCACCGTCTGCTCGAGTCCGTGCACTATGCGGCCGACCTCACCTCGCTTCCTCAGTCCACCGACTCGGAGATTGCAAAAACCGGCAAACTTCTGGTTGGCATTGCCGTCATCGTGCTGGTTGGCGCCGGAGCGGCCATCTTTTTTGGCGGGCTGCTGGGCGGTGGCCGGGCCCTCTACCGTTTGGTTCGCGGCAAGCCAATCTCTTCGCTTTACGACGAGGAGTTTATTTCCCTCAACCTGCGGGAAAAATGGGATGAACAACCCGAGGCAATTGACGATCCGCACCCGAAGCGTTAATGTCCTCTATTTTACCTGTGGAAAACTGGACATAAGCCCTAAGAAACCCGGTGAAATCAGGTAGATTATCCAGAGAAAGCAGGCGAACGGGCGGCGAAAGCCGCTCGCGGGGTCTTAGAAGCTGCTCATCTGTAATCTATTGAAATATAACGGCTTATTTTCTCGCATATTTCTCTTGACACTGCTTTTCCGCGAACCTACTATGCAGCCAAGAAAGTTCTGATGGCTTTGCCNNTTGGCGGCCTCTTCGGTCCACTGTGCGTCGCATTGCTCGCATCGCCAGATATTTTCCGGCTCGACGCCTTCAAGAATCGGATCGGCGGCCCCGCACTGGGGGCAAACGGGCGGTTCGTAGGCCGGTGCTTCGGTCCGCGAGGCCTCGACAATCTCCGGCGGAATAGGCTGCGCGGCCACGGCGCGCGCCTGATCGTGCTGATCGGCGGCCACCAGCAGGCGCGGATGCGGCAGATCGAGGTTTGAAAAAGGCGAATATTTTCCCGCGCCCTCAATCCAGCTTTCGATTCCTGCCCGCCGCAGCGCTTCGGCTAGCTGCCAGGCCTCAACGCCGCTCTCGCACTCACATAAAATTTTTTTCCAGGTGTATTCCGCCGGCCCGGCTTCTTGGCCTTCGACGGCCTTTGGCGCGACCGGCTGCGGCGCTTCTGCCGGTTTTTCCGGCTCGCCCAGGCCGCGGCTGCGCATCTCGTCGCGTAGCGCCTGCCGCGCCGCTTCGGTCAAATCGGCAAAATCGTAGGCCAACTCGCACAGTTCTCCGTCGCACATCTGCCGATAGTGCGCCGCCAGCCGCTGATGTTCTTCCATGGGATCGGTTTGCATCAGCACAGTATAGCGGCGAGCGGTGCGACTTTACCTAACCTCCACGGCAACGATACAATCGAAAAGACGAGCCGATGTAGCTCAGTTGGTAGAGCAGCTGATTCGTAATCAGCAGGTCGTCAGTTCGACTCTGACCGTCGGCTCCAGATGATTAAAAAATGGCGGGTTCCACGAGGAATCTGCCAAAATACGCATCGATATCAGGTCAAAAAAAAGCGATAGAACCGCGGTCTAGATACCGTGGCTCTATCGCTTTTTGCGTTTTTGGCTGGAGCTTCAAGCGCGCGCGTGGAGCAGAAAGATGAACCAGGAAAGTGTAACGATCGACTGGCGGTTCACGCGCGGAAAAGCACGGCAGAAGTTCCGATACAAGAAGATAGCTTATGCGCGCGGTTACAGACCTACTGGAGGATTTTTACCAATGATGTAGAGTGCCGAATCTTGTTAAAGGTTGCCGCTCGCTGATGTTCGCGTCAACTCGACGATCCTGAATTCAATACACTATGGGTAAAAATGCTCTAATCCGGCACGATTGGATTGCGACACAAAAAACAACCACAGATTCCTTCGTCTGCCACGGCGGGCTCCGGTGGTCAGGAAGATAGGTCATTAGGTTAATTAAATGACGTGCTCTAGTTATGCAATCGTTTGGCACCGGATAAATAGAAACAGGTACGGTGTTTTGATGCGAACTTCAGATGTAGAAGACTAGATAGCGATTCAAGGTATTTGCACGCCGAGTATTGATTGACTCGCGCCCCATCTGTCCGTATTTCCTTTACAGCATGAGCAAAAGTGCTCATACAAATTAAGTCAACTTATGCATTAGGTAACTTATTCAGCTTGTTATGCGTCTACGGCAAGCAATAGGTGAGATAGATTGGAAGCTATCACGTAGAAAAGATTGTTAATTACTTCCAGATCTACCCATAAATAGAGGAAAGCGGTTATTGATTAGAGCGTATACTTAGAGTAACTGCTGGGCTTTCCTTTCTCGCCTTCGGCATTCCAGGTTCCGCTTCGGACGAGCACCGTTCAAGTACGCAACCAGTACGACTGGAGCTGTCATGGGTTTCCTGAATAAAAGCGACGTAAAAAATCACCTTGCAACACACGACCGCTTTGGAAAGCGTTTGTACCGGCCATCGAATCTAGCCGATGCTTCGGGCCAAAAATCTGGTAGCGCGGATGACGGCCGTGCAATTGAGAACTCGCTTGGTGCGCCAGGGCTGGAGAGCACGCAACGCATAAGCGAGGACGGATCGAAACCGGTTTCGGTTTCCGCCGCGCCTAAAAGCGCGCAAGAGTGAGACTGCGCTCGATTTTTCAGTACAAGGGATGTATTCCGCCAAGCCGGCCGCCCGAACCGCGGCAGCAGCTTGGTAATGACTGGCCGCAAGGTGAGGATCTGCGGCGACGGTCTTTGGTGCCATGATTTGCCAGGCTAGATAGCGCTTGAGGCGAATCGGCGATTTCCGCGCGCAAAAGCATTGGAATCATCCGGCAAAATGCAATCGATCGCGTCCCGATCCGCGCACGCGATAAAAATACGCTTCGGCTCAATACCGCTGAACTTCATTCCGCGCAGGCGACGGAATACCCTGGTTCCCAGCTCGCCACAGTAACCATATCGTCGCGGCAGATTCAGTAATTAATTTCCCCGGATTGCCCCAACAGCATCTGACACGGTCCACGTGTATCCGATAAGCGGCAGTCCAGCCTAGACCACATCTGATCGAGTATCTCCTCGATGGTGAGCGTCGGGCACGAATGAAAGCAGGACGCAATGAATTTTCACGAAATTACGCATTCGGAGAAAGCCGCCAGAAATCATACCGTAGCCATGTCGCCAGAGAGCGGATGGAAAGCTTCTTCCATTTCGCTGCCCACGCGCATTGCCTTTGTCGGAAACTATCTTCCGCGCGAATGCGGCATCGCGACGTTTACCACCGACCTTTGTACCGCGCTCGCGGCCGAGTACGGGCAAGAACGTCTGTTCGCCATCCCCGTCAACGATCCGGGTTCGCATTACGACTACCCGGAACAAGTGCGTCTGGAACTGGAGCAGGAAGACCTTGCATCGTACGAGCGCGCCGCCGATTTTCTGAATTTCAATGGCAACGATCTAGTGTGCCTGCAGCACGAATACGGCGTCTATGGCGGAGAGGCGGGCAACCATATTCTGGCGCTGCTACGCAAACTGAAAATGCCGCTGGTAACCACGCTGCATACGGTTCTTCGCGAGCCGGATGCGCAGCAGCGCACCGTGCTTGAAGAAATCGCGACGCTCTCCGATCGTCTGGTGGTGATGAGCGAGTTGGCCGCCGGGATGCTGCGCGATGTATACGGCGTTCCCGGAGAAAAAATCGATTTGATTCCGCATGGCGTGCCCGAAATGCCCTTCATGGACCCGAACTATTTCAAAGACAAGTTCGGCACCGAAGGAAAGTCCGTTTTGCTTACCTTCGGCCTGCTGTCTCCAAACAAAGGCATCGAGAATGTTATCCGCGCGCTTCCCATGATTCTGGCCAAGCATCCCAAGGTGGTCTATATCGTTTCCGGCGTAACCCATCCGCAGATCCGGCGGCGGGAAGGGGAAAAGTATCGCGAAGGGCTGAAAGCGCTGGCGGAAGAACTGGGCGTCTCTTCGCAGTTGATTCTCAATAACCGTTTTGTGAGCACCGAAGAGTTGATCGAGCATGTGGGCGCGGCCGACATTTACATCACGCCCTACCGGCAAGAGGCGCAGGTCGTTTCCGGCACGCTCGCCATTGCCCTGGGCGCGGGAAAAGCGATCGTCTCCACACCGTACTGGCATGCGAAAGAACTGCTGGCGGAAGGGCGCGGCGTGATCGTTCCCTTCGACGATCCCAATTCGATTGCGAATGCCGTAAGCAACCTGCTGGAGAATGACGCGGAGCGCCATGCGATGCGGAAACGCGCTTATCTTTACTCGCGCAAAACGACGTGGCCGAAGACGGCGCGCGCGTATATGGCGAGTTTTCAGCGCGCACGCTATGAGCGCAATCTGCGGCCGCGGCCCGCGCAGTTGGACGAATTGACGAAGCGCGCACCGGATGTGCTGCCGGAATTGGATATTACGCATCTGCTGAACATGACCGACGATACCGGCATCTTGCAGCACGCGATCTTTTCCGTGCCCAACACGCGCGAGGGCTACACCACGGACGATAATGCGCGCGCGCTCATCGTATCGAACACCTTGAATGAGGCAGTGCTCTACGCCAACGGAACGGATTACGCAAAACTCTCGCAGCGCTACCTGGCTTTTTTGTGGCTGGCTTTTAACTCCGATACCGGGCGATTCCGTAACTTCCTCGGCTATGACCGGAAATGGCTGGAAGAGGTCGGCTCGGAAGACAGCCATGGACGCGCGCTATGGGCATTGGGTTCGGTGCTGGGCCATTCGCAGGATGCGGGCTTGCGCGGCGCGGCGGGCCGGTTGTTTCAGGCCGCTTTGCCGGCGGTGTTCACCTTCAGCAGCCCTCGCGCATGGGCCTTCAGTGTTCTTGGAATACAAGCCTATCTGGACTGGTTCCCAGGCGATCGGGCGGCCCAAAACGCACGAAATATGCTCGCCAATCAACTATTGGATATCTACGAGCAGAATCGCACGGCGACTTGGCAATGGTTCGAAAAAATACTTACTTATTCGAATGCCAGCCTGTCGCACGCCCTTATTCTGGCTGGGTGGCGGAGCGAAAACAAAAAGATGATCGCCTCGGGAATCGAATCGCTCGAATGGCTTATGGCGATGCAACAGCAGGGCGACGAAGAGTTCTTCATCCCGATTGGTTCGAATGGATTTTTTAGCGAAGGCAAAGAGAAGGCCCGCTTCGACCAACAACCCATCGAGGCATGCACAACCGTTTCCGCCTGTCTTGAAACCTATAGGCTGACGCACAAACGACAGTGGTTTGAGAAAGCGCAACACGCTTTTAGCTGGTTTCTCGGCAAGAACGATTTGCAGGTTCCACTGTACGATACCGCAACCGGCGGGTGCAGAGACGGGCTTCATCCCGACCGGGTGAATGAAAATCAGGGCGCCGAATCAACTCTTTCGTTCCTGATGGCCCTCCTCGATATGCATGAGGAAGAAGTAAGCAACGTGGACGTACATTTTCAGGAAATGAGTGTCACTCTTTGACGTTAGATACCACTTTGGCTGCACCGCACATGTCGATCGCGCAAAAAGGACAAGCAGCGACATTCACGGACACACTATTGTTTGCCCGGCATCCAGACAACCCGATCCTCAGCCGGCAGGATTGGCCTTATCCGGTCAACAGCGTCTTTAACGCCGCGGCCGTACTGCTTGCCGACGGAGATACGCTCTTGCTCTGCAGGGTCGAGGATCGTACGGGCCTGTCGCACCTGTGCGCGGCGCGATCGGCTAACGGAATCGACGGATGGAGAATCGATGCCACGCCTACGCTCAAAGCCAACCCGCATGACTATCCTGAAGAACTCTGGGGCATTGAAGATCCGCGCATTACTTACGTTCCGGAGCTCGAACAATATGCGGTCGCCTATACTTCTTTTGCGCGCGGCGGTCCCGGCGTTTCGCTTGCGCTGACGCGGGACTTCAAGAGTTTTGAGCGATTCGGCGTAATCATGTCGCCCGAAGATAAAGACGCCGCTTTGCTGCCGCGCAGGCTCAACGGCGATTGGGCGCTGATCCATCGCCCGGTAACGCCCACCGGCGCGCATATGTGGGTTTCATACTCGCCGGACCTGCGGCACTGGGGCGGCCACAAAGTGATGCTGGAGGCGCGCCGCGGAGGCTGGTGGGACGCGAACAAGATCGGACTCTGCTCGCCGCCCATCGAGACCCCGAAAGGGTGGCTGACGATCTATCACGGAGTGCGGCAAACCGCCGCGGGCAGCATCTATCGCCTGGGACTCGCGCTTTTCGATCTTGAAAAACCGGAGATCTGCCTGCAACGCGGAGACTCCTGGATGTTCGGTCCCGAGACCCCCTATGAGCGGAATGGCGACGTGAAAGACGTTGTATTTCCCTGCGGACAAACGATCGCTCCCGATGGCGACACGATCCGCCTTTATTACGGCGCGGCGGATTCATGCGTGGCCCTGGCAACGGGCAGCATACGCACGCTTCTCGCATGGCTTGACGCCCACTCTGGCATGCAAGAGGAACTGGAGTCGTAGCACGAGCTTTATGCGTGAGAAAGAAGCAAAAAATGAGTACGGCAAACTGGGTTTGGCCGAATTGGCTGCCACATCTGATTGGAATGAAGCACAAATGCCCTCGCTGCAACTCGGTCAAATTCAAGGCGGCCGAGTTGCGCTCATTCGACGAACTGCTCAGCATGTTTGCGCTGCGGCCCGTTCGTTGCATGTTCTGCTGGAGGCGCTATTACTGGTTTGCTTTCCATTCCGCGGATTAAAGCATTTTTACCAATCGTGTATAGAACTCAGGATCGCCGAGTTGACGCGAAGATCAGTGAGCGGCAACCTTCAGCACGATTCGACACTCTACAGAATTGGTAAAAATGCTCTAGGTTTGAAGCCGCCCTGGCGTTGCCATGGCAACCGACAAGTGGATTTCTACGAAAGGAGAGCAGCATGGCTTCCACGCCCACTCTTACATCGAATGATCTTCTGCAACGCCTTACATCGGCGCTTCCGCAAGAGCGCATGAACTATACCGTGATTGCGCAAAACGAAGAAGAGGTGCAGAGCATTCAGAATGCTCCGTCCATCAGCATGGGGCCCTATCTGATCTCCACTGGACAGACCCGCCTGCTGACGACACTCAGTATCTATAGCGAGCGAGGCGACGGTCTTGAGCGGATGCGGTTGCTCTATATGAATGCAACGGCGCTCCGCATCTGGAGAGAAATGGGCAGGCAGCCAACCGTAATGGGGACTCTGCATCGTCCATCGCATAAGTCCCTGCTTTCATACGGCGTGCCCTTCAGCGAATAAAACACGTGGTATTGCCTTGGCCAGCAGGCGAGGACGAGTATCAGACAAGTGGTCATGCGGTCTGGGACGCAAAGTATCACCTGATCTGGATGATGTGAGCCGCTCCGAATACTCGTCCGCGAGAGCTCGGCTGTTCCCCATTTTGGGATCGAGGAAAAACCGACCGCCGTGACGGGCTACGATAGAAGAAAGTGGTTACGACACAGACAGAACATCCCTCGGTACCGGCCGCCGAGGAGTCGGTGCGTTCGGCCGATGGAACGCGAATTTGCTTTCGCCGGCTGGGTCATGGGCCGGCGATCGTCATGGTGCACGGCAGCGTGGCCACGCATACCGACTGGATGCGCGTAGCCAAGCTGCTGGCGAATCGCTACACCTGCTTCGCCATTGATCGCCGTGGACGTGGCAAAAGCGGCGTGGGCAATTCCTCCTACTCGATCGAGCGCGAATACGAAGACATTGAAGCGGTGCTGGCCGCCGCCGGTCCCGGCGCGGTGCTGGCCGGCCATTCTTTCGGCGCGGTCTGCTCGCTGGGGGTGGCGCTGCGCAACCGGCTGCCCAAGCTGATTTTGTACGAACCGACGCTGACCTTCGGCGGGCTGGTGGCTGGCGCTCCGCTGGCCGACTACGCGCGCGCCATCGCGGCCAACGATCCGGATGGGGCCATGGAGATCGGTCTGCGCGAATTTATCCGCATCGATCCGGAGGCTATTCAAACCATCCGCGTTTCCCGCGCTTGGCCCAAGTTGCGCAGTTTGGCGCGTAGTTGGACCCGCGAACTGCAAGCCATGGATGATCTGCAGTTGAAGCCAGAGGCTTACAGTGCGATCGATTACCCGACGCTGCTGATCGAAGGCGATCAAAGCCCCCAGCATCCCATGCGGAATTCCGTGCAAATTCTGGCGCGGGTTATGCCGCAAGCGCGGATGGAAACCATCGCCGGCCACGGCCACATGGCGTTGCGTGAAGTGCCCGAAACGGCGGCGCGGCTGATCGCCGCTTTTCTGGCCGAGTAAGATCGCGTGGCGCGGGTTTTAAAACCCACGCCCGCTCTACATAAGAGGAAAAAATTACCGACGCGCCGGAGGGCGACCGTCGCGCTTTACGCGCCGGCCAGCGCGGCATGAACGGCGCTCACTTCAAGCTCCGTAGACGTCAACTCGTCCTCTTGTGAGTCGGCTGGCACGTGCGCCAGTTCCCAGGCCGAGCGGTCTTTGAGCAGGCGGGCGACCAACGCGGTGTGCATGGCGTGACCGGCGCGGGCGGCCACAACGTGGCCTTCGATGCGGCGTCCAGCCAACGCCAAATCGCCGATCAGATCGAGGATTTTGTGGCGCACGTACTCGTCGGGAAAACGCAGCGGACCGTTTTCCGGGCCATCCGCGGTAAGCACAATGGTGTTTTCAGCGCTGGCGCCGCGGATCAGGCCCATATCGCGCAGGCTGCTCTCGTCGGCCTTGTAGCCAAAGGTGCGCGCCGGAGCGATCTCGGCGCCGTAGGTTTCCGCCGCCAGATCGATGCAGGTTTTCTGCTGGCCGATGGGCGCGGGAAAGGCGATCGAATATGAAACGCGGTAGCCCTGGCCGGGATAGACGCCGATGAATTTTTCGCCGTCGCGAACCTCGACCGGATGCAGCACGCGCAACACCTCGCGGCGGCGGCGCTGCGCGCGAAGACCGACGCGCTGAAAAGCCTCAACGTAAGCTAACGCGCTGCCGTCGAGAATCGGCAGCTCGAGGTTGTCGATTTCGACGATCACGTTGTCGATGCCCATGCCGATTAGCGATGAAAGTATGTGTTCGGTAGTGGAAATCAGCACGCCTTGGCGCATTAAGCTGGTGGCGTAGCTGACCCTGGCGACATTGCGTCCGGTGGCGGGAATCTCAAAGTCTTCCAGATCGGTACGCCGGAAGACGATGCCCGAGCCGGCGGCGGCCGGCAGCAGCCGGAGATTGACTGGCGCACCCGAGTGCAAGCCCACGCCGGTAAATTCGACGGGGGCGGCAAGAGTCTGTTCTGGACGCGAAAGCTGAGTCAAGCGGATTCTCCATCCGGGGAGGAAGATCTATCCGACATATAGACTAGACGGAGGCAGAGAATCATGCCATGTGGCATTTTTACCACACTTTGAGCTTTTCGCGCACCGCCGCGACGGTTCAATCACAAGCATAACCGAAATAAATTCGATCAGGCAGCGCAGGAGCCAAGCTCTGGCGTGGCCGCGATCAACTGCCGGGTGTAGAGCTCGCGCGGATGCGCGCAGATTGCCTCGGCCTCGCCGCTCTCGACCAGCTTTCCCCGCTCCATCACGGCGATGCGCGTCGACAGATAGCGCACCAGCGGCATCGAATGCGAAATGAAGAGATAGGTGAAACCATGCTCGCGCTGCAAGGCGCGGAGCAGGTTGACGATTTGCGCGCCGACGCTGACGTCGAGGGCCGAAACCGGCTCGTCGAGAATGAGCAGACGCGGCCGCAGGGCCAGAGCGCGAGCGATGTTGATGCGCTGGCGCTGGCCGCCGGAAAACTCGTGCGGATAGCGGCCGAGGGCCGATTCGTCGAGGCCGACCTCGCCGAGCAGCTCAACGGCCTTGGCGCGCAAAGCCGCGCGGCCGACGGGGATTTCTACGCTGCGGCGGTGAATCGCCAGCGGTTCGGTGATGATTTCGAAGACCTTCATGCGTGGATTGAGCGCGGCGTAAGGGTCTTGGAAGACCGGCTGCATCTGGCGGCGCAGGTCGTGCATCTGGGCGCGCGAGGCGCGGGCCAAGTCGAGGCCATCGACGCGAACGGTTCCCGACGAAGGCTTCGTGAGGCCGAGAATCATGCGGGCCACGGTAGTTTTTCCCGAGCCCGATTCACCGACCAGGCCGAGGGTTTCGCCGGCTTCGATCGCGAGTGAAACTTTGTCGACAACGACCTGCTCGACTGTGCGCAGTCCGACGCGACGGGGGTAGGTTTTGGAAACCGAGACAAGTTCGACCAGAGGCATAAATCGATGGTAAAGCAGCGGACAGTGGACAAGGAACAGTGAGCAGAAGCAGGGGCTCTATTCCATGGGGGAAGGCTTATCCGTTCAACGCGAGGACCGTAAATTGCGCCGCCCCACTCCGCCCGTCATGTTATCGTGAAAATCGCTATGCCGACATCGAAAAAAGCTCTTATCGTCTCGCTCGCTGCGCTCGCCATCGCCGGTCTTTATCTCTTCGCCGTCTTCATGCATCGCCGCGGCCCCGGCCCCGCGCGCCCAACCGATTCGGCGCCAAGCCATTCCCTCGACGATGTCGCCATCGTTCGCCTTATGTTCCCCACCGCCTACGAAGACGTCCTCAAGCTCCAGAACACGAGCGTCTGGATGAAGAACGGCTACACCATGCCTTACTACCCTTATGCCGGCGGCCGCATCATTTTTGCTAAACAGACCGGCCTCATTCCCTCGGCCCAGCGCCTCGACATCAAAAAAATCCTCAAGGCCTCGCCGCCCGCGCTGGTTGACGACGGCATCTCGCACGGTAGCCATCAGGTCTTCGCCCTCTTCGCTCTGCCCGGCTCCGCGGAGCTTTACGCCACGGCTATTGGCGTTATCGACGGCCATCAGGAAGCCTACTTCTCCGACATGCTCTTCTATTACGACGATCCTCACAAGATCTACGACAACTGGTCGAAAGAAACCTGGGGCGCCGTCGATGCCCACCAGGTCAAGCCCGGCATGAACGAGCTCCAAACCAGCATGGCCATTGGCCAAAAAATGCATACCGACGACCCCGCCAAAGGCAATCGCACCATCGCCTATGACCAGGCCGGCAAACACTGGACCGTCACCTTCGCCAACGACCGCGCCACCACGATCCATGTTGAGTAATCGCATTCCAAACCGCCAACATACCAACTCGGCAAGGAACGAGGTACTCAATCTTGATGATGCGCAGTAACGCTTGCTTGTTCATTTGAATTTTGGGCGGGATTTTTTTTGACCGACTATGACTATATGGTTGTGCCTGTTATATGCGGCCAATTGTTGCGATGCAATGAACGTCGAGCACCGTGGCACGCTGGCCACGATACATGCCAACGGGGCCAAAGATGCGCTACACCGCCTGTCGCCGTCAGCTATGCGCAATTCCGGAGGCGTACCTCTGCGGGACATGGAAGAAGAATCCCGCAGGTCCATTGATGTCATTCTCCACATCGATGGACCTACGGGATTCGCACTGTTTGGAAACTGCTTCGTGTATGAGCGCTTCGCTTACTTTGCCAGCGCTGCGCGTTCTGCCTGTTTCTTTTGGCGACGGATTTTTGCCCAACGTTTTTTCTGTGCTGCGGCAATCGCTTCGCGCGCGCTTGTGCTCAGAACCCGCTTCGCAGGCTTTTGGGATGCGGCCGTTTTGGCTGCCTTGCTGTTTGTTGCATCTGCTGTTGTTCCAGCAACTGCTAACGTACGGACACGAGTCAGTAGTGCAATTGCCGCATCGAGTTCGTTTACCAAGTTGCCTTTGGCCTTGGGACCGGTATGTTTCTTCGCCATAGGTTTTTTCAACTCCTCAATTCGCGATGAGCGTAAATACTTTCTCAGCATATACCATGCGCTCTATATTATGGCTTTTCTACGGTGCCCAGGTAATGATTCCGCTACTTGGATTTTGGGTATCCCAGTCGCAGAATTCGGCGTAGGTTCGCACTCCGTCGCCAATGACAGCTTGATAAACACGAATACCCATGATCTTCTGACCGGCAGGAACAGCATCCTGATGGCTAGGATGGCGTACTTCGTTTGTGTCATATAGCTTGACGGCTCGATGGACCGTCGGGCTATATGAGGTACACGCAATCTGGAGAGATGATTGTCAATTCATGCTAAAGACGGTGCGACCATCTCCACATAAGCGGCAGAAATTTTTAATTGAGCCGTGCGAAACCAACGAATACACTGAATAGACAAGAAGGTAATCATGTTAAAGCAAATCCTGCAGCTTTCATTCTGTCGTGTGCTCCTTGGGGCTAATGTTTTGGCGATGCTGTGCGGCGGTGTATGCGATGTGCGTGCCCAATCGACAACAAACAAGGAAGCTACGTACCAGAATCCCGTTCTGTGGGAGGACTTAGCCGATGCTGACGTCATGCGCGTTGGCGATACCTATTACTATTCGGCATCAAACATGCATTACTCGCCCGGCGCGCCGATTTTGAGTTCCAAGGACTTGGCGCACTGGAAATACATCGGTCATTCTGTACCGGTTCTGGACTTCGGCTCCGCCTACAATCTTGATGGCGGCAGCGCCTATGTTCGCGGCACGTGGGCTTCATTTTTAGGCTATCGCAAGAGTAATCAGACCTTCTACTGGGGCGGTTGCATCGACTTCAAGAAGACCTACATCTATGCCGCCAAGGCCGCTGAAGGTCCATGGGAGCGGCACGCCGTGCTGGACAAGTGCTATTACGACGCCGGCCTTCTCGTTGACGATGACGATACGATGTATGTCGCTTACGGAAATACAACTCTGCACGTTGCGCAACTCTCGCCTGACGCGACGCATGAAGTCCGGTCCGAGACAGTTTTTACCTCGCCCAAAGAAATTGGCACGCTGGAAGGCTCGCGCATTTATAAAATCAAGGGTAACTATTACATCCTCACCACTAAGCCAGCCAATGCCGAGTACGTACTGAAGTCCACGTCTGGTCCGTTTGGGCCGTACACATCACGCGTGTTGGTCCGGGATGCAATCAGCCCCGTAGCCGGTTCCGGCTATCCGCACCAAGGCGGCATTGTGCAAACAGCGAAGGGCGATTGGTATTACATGGCATTTATCGACGCCTATCCCGGCGGCCGTGCGCCGGTGCTGGCGCCGGTCCACTGGAGCGCCGACGGCTGGCCCGAGGTGGAATTAAAAGACGGTGCATGGGAAAAATCCTATCCTTTGCCGGTGAAGAGCTTCGTTCCGACCCAAAAGCATGAATTTTCCGACAGATTCCGTACGGCGCAATTAGGGCCGGAGTGGGAGTGGAATCACAATCCAGACAATTCAAAATGGTCGGCAGGCAACGGACTGAGGCTGAAAACAGCGACCGTAACAGACGATCTCTACATGGCGCGCAATACGCTCACTCATCGTATTCCGGGACCTGCGTCGGCGGCGACAGTTGCACTTGACATTTCTCAAATGAAAGACGGTGATTGCACTGGTCTGGCGCTGCTGCGGGATTCTTCGGCATGGGTCGGAGTGATAAAAGAAGACCACTCTTATAAGGTCGTCATGAAGACTAACCTCACCATGAGCAGAGGGTGGAAGACGGCAAATAAGGGAGATGAAATTGAGAGTACGGCCATTGCGGGCAACAAGATCTGGTTACGCGCCACGGCCGATATTCATCCCGGTGCGGGGCGGCAGGCGCATTTTTTCTACAGCACGGATGGAAGCGCCTTCCATGAGATAGGCAAGCCGCTGGTGCTCAATGAGGCATGGCCGTTCTTCATGGGGTATCGTTTCGCGATCTTCGATTACGCAACGAAATCTCTCGGTGGAGAAGTGATCGCTTCTCGATTTGATATTTCAGCATCGCGGTAATGACCTATAAAGCTCCGAACCCGCTAAGGGCCATTCTTTCGGTAGATAACTTCATCTACGCGGCGGAGCCGATGATGGGAGCGTTCTTCCGGTTTTGAAGGAACCTGACGCGCAAGAAAAACCTTCATTATTGCAAAATTGCCGTAGAACTTGGTCGATTTGTGCTTGCAGCGGCGCGGAGTTTACAGGGTATAATCTGGACAGGAAAGCGGGAGTAGCTCAATGGTAGAGTAGCGGCTTCCCAAGCCGTTGGTTGCGGGTTCGATCCCCGTCTCCCGCTCCAGTTTCGATAAACATCCTTCCGATTGCTTCGAGGCCAGCCGAGTTCATCTATCGAGCAAGCCGTGGGAAAAGACGCTGACTGTGTCAGCTTGAAAAACGATCAAACCGTTTTCCACTTTACCTCTGCTCAGGCGGCTGGTTAACTGATCTCACATCTGTGCGGAGATTTGGGGCAGGTCATATGGAGCGCGGGCAATTTCTCTTTCGTTTCCCGGCACCGCATCGGTGACGGGATCGCTTTCGCTTTTACCGGCCGAATTTTTGGCGCGCGCCGAGGCCCATCGAGGCTAGTCCGCCACGCATCATGCTTTTGGCCAGTCCGCCGCGGCCGACCTGCTTGAACATTTTAGCCATCTGCGCGTATTGGCGCAGAAGCTGGTTGACCTCTTGGACGCTGGTGCCTGAGCCGGCGGCGATGCGCTTGCGGCGCGTGCCGGAGATGATCTCGTGGTTGTGGCGTTCCTTGGCGGTCATCGAGTTGATGATCGCTTCCAGGCGCACGAACTGTTTTTCGTCGACCGCGCCGGCGGCCTGCTTCATGTTGGCGAAGGGGCCGACCGAGGGCAGCATCTTTAAAATCGACTCCATTGAGCCGAGCTTTTTGATCTGGCGAAGTTGATCGCGGAAGTCATCGAGAGAGAAACCGTCGCCGAAAAGCGCTTTTTTAGCTAGCTCTTCGGATTTGCGGTGGTCGAGTTTTTCTTCGGCGCGTTCGATCAGCGAGGCGATGTCACCCATGCCGAGAATGCGCGAGACGATGCGGTCGGGATGAAAGGACTCGAAAGCGTCGGACTTTTCGCCGACGCCGAGGAATTTGATGGGCTGGCCGGTGACATGGCGAATCGAAAGCGCCGCGCCGCCGCGTGCATCGCCGTCCATCTTTGTCAGCACCACTCCCGTCAGGCCAAGGCGAGAATGAAATTCCTGCGCGGAGTTGACCGCGTCCTGGCCGGTCATGGCGTCGGCGACGAACAAAATTTCCTGCGGTGAGAGGAGCTTTTTGAGCGACTCCATTTCGGCCATCAGCTCTTGATCGATGTGCAGGCGGCCGGCGGTATCGACGATCAGCGTGTCGCAGC